>NZ_JBMERD010000082.1:0-208 GCF_048820935.1 Orrella sp. 11846 | reverse complement strand
TGGACACGAACCACATTGAGCGCGCCATCAGGCCAATCGCAATAGGCAGGCGCAATTGGATGTTCGCTTGGACTGAACTCGGCGCAAAACACATCGGTATCATGCAGAGTCTGATCTCCACATGCCGTTTGCACGGTATCGACCCATACACCTACCTAGTCGATGTGCTGCAACGCGTTTCAATGCAGCCAGACAGCCAAGTCCACAC
>NZ_JBMERD010000081.1:0-210 GCF_048820935.1 Orrella sp. 11846 | reverse complement strand
GAAACGAGTACCGCCAGCGAGCATGACAGCAAGCATTTCGATGCTGTACTCGACCCGTTCAACACGAGCCGAGATGTTTACGCAGACCGGGGCTATCCCTCCAAAGCACGCTCGGAGTTTCTCGAGGATGAGGGATATCGAGATCAGATCCAGCGCCGTGGCACCCGCAAAAAGCCCTTGTCAAAAGCTCAGCAAGGTCGCAACATGCGC
>NZ_JBMERD010000080.1:0-211 GCF_048820935.1 Orrella sp. 11846 | reverse complement strand
CCACCGACAAATCATCATTGACCAAGGGTCTGACCGCATCCGCCAGTACCTCATCAATCACATCTTGATGTTCCAGAATGGCGTCCATCGTGCGTAGTAACTGCTGATGACTCACAGAAGTGAGGTCCATCTCGGGCAGGCTGACTGTCTTGACCCAGCGTAACGCTCCAAGCTTGGAGTCTGCGTCACAAAGACGGTTAAACACCATTAA
>NZ_JBMERD010000079.1:0-211 GCF_048820935.1 Orrella sp. 11846 | reverse complement strand
GAACCAAACGCTCTAAAGGCTGCCTATCGCGCCATGGGATGCTGCATATGCTCTTTAAACTCAGTGAATGCGCACAGAAGAATTGGCGCCGTCAAAGAGGGTTTAATTTCTTGATCAAGGTTATTACCGGAGTCAAATTTAAAGATGGAATTGAAGTCACAGAAACGAGTAATCAGAAAGTCGCTTGAACACTAAATTTGACAATAGCTCT
>NZ_JBMERD010000078.1:0-219 GCF_048820935.1 Orrella sp. 11846 | reverse complement strand
TCAAGACGCAAGTGGCTCTATCGAAGCTGATATTTCAACGCTGCAAACTACAAAGGTTACAGCAAATCAGGCAGAATCAATCGCACAGTCAGAAGTCACTGCTGAACTTAATAAATCTGGTGGGGTTAACGCTCGTATTGCTTCACTTGAGGCGACTAAGGTTGACGCGACGGGTGCGACTTCGGCGGCGCAATCTGTTGTGAATTCGAGGTTTGGTAC
>NZ_JBMERD010000077.1:0-223 GCF_048820935.1 Orrella sp. 11846 | reverse complement strand
TTTTTTTGGGTTGGATGGTTTAGAGATGTTGAGTGTTTGGAGTGTGTTTTGAACAGGCAATAAAAAACCCCAGTTTTTTAGGCTGGGGTTTTTCGGAATAAGTGCCTGACGATGACCTACTTTCACAGATGCGAAATCCACTATCATCGGCGCTAAGGTGTTTCACTGTCCTGTTCGGGATGGGAAGGAGTGGGTCCACCTTGCCATGGTCGTCAGGCGAAGG
>NZ_JBMERD010000076.1:0-233 GCF_048820935.1 Orrella sp. 11846 | reverse complement strand
CTGGCGGCATAGGTCGCATAGGCGCCATAGCCATCGCTGAGCATGACAGATCCAGAACGAGATCCTCGCCCAAGGACGGCCTCAACGTTCTCATGGTTGCGATTGCCAAAGTATTCAAAGCAGATCTCATCCTGGTCACCATAAATGGGCCAGAAGAAACCACTCCTCATTTTTTGCGGAGCCTCCCGACCCGCTTTGATATGTGTCTCGTCCATGGTGATGACGTGACTTTG
>NZ_JBMERD010000075.1:0-257 GCF_048820935.1 Orrella sp. 11846 | reverse complement strand
GGCAATCGCCTTGAGTTATATCCGTGCCCTCTATGCCGTGGAAGAACGCATTGCCAAAGAAGACTTGCAAGGACAACAGAAACTCGACTTCAGAATCGAACACGCACAACCCGTTGTGAAAGCGTTCTTCAAATGGGTCGAGGAATGTCTGTCGGATGTCACACTCTTGCCCAGCAGCCCCTTTGCCAAAGCACTGGGCTATACCCATCCACGCAAAACGTCCTTGAGTGTCTTCCTGACGGATGCGGCTGTCCCAC
>NZ_JBMERD010000074.1:0-264 GCF_048820935.1 Orrella sp. 11846 | reverse complement strand
CTCAAGCCTCAATCAGGCAAAAGTCAGCCTAATTCCGATCAAAAAAGTAATTTTAATCAATTTTCCATAAAGAAATCTTTATGTTTTGGTTCGCTACCCAAAAATCGAGGGTTGTTCGAGGTGCCAAATGGGCTCAATATTGCTTGCTTTTATAGTCAAAAATGACGGATTTTGAGTAAGTCTGACCTTTACAAGCCCTGAACTGGGGCTTTTTGCCCATTTTGGGCGGATTTATCCCATGCCTCCCATCAAATCTTCTCGGGC
>NZ_JBMERD010000073.1:0-280 GCF_048820935.1 Orrella sp. 11846 | reverse complement strand
CCAGATGGAGTTTCAACTGCTTGATCGCATGAGTTTCAAGCGCTTCTGTCGTCTGACCAACTCCCGCACCATACCCGACGCCACCACGATCTGGGTGTTCGAGAACCGTATCGGTGAGGCCGGCGCCAGAGAGATCTTTGACGGTGTCGAGTCCCAA
Organism: Orrella sp. 11846; assembly: GCF_048820935.1. NCBI lineage: Bacteria > Pseudomonadati > Pseudomonadota > Betaproteobacteria > Burkholderiales > Alcaligenaceae > Orrella > Orrella sp. 11846. Next base: position 123 of record NZ_JBMERD010000073.1, on the reverse strand, counting down.
CTCTTTGCCAAGGGGTTCATTCCTCGCGGCGGTCAAATGATCGACGCCACCCTGGTGCAGGCACCCACCCAGCGCAATACGCGCGAAGAGAACAAGCTCATTAAGCAAGGCGCCATGCCCGCA
>NZ_JBMERD010000072.1:0-289 GCF_048820935.1 Orrella sp. 11846 | reverse complement strand
ATAAGTTAAGACCTCTTAACTAACAAAAATCGTTAGTAAAATTTTTGTCGTTTTTTTACTTACGATTCTGAGAATGCTCTCCTACATTCAAAATGCCCAATAAAAACATCTAGCCAAGCAGGTTGCGCTTCAGTATGTTTGTCTTGATACCAACGGATTCCCACGAAAGTCTTTTCATGGCATTTTCCACAAGAATAATCAAACATTCTTTCAAAGGAGCGCAGTATGAACATTTGGATCCATTTCAAACCACTTAAGGTACTGGTAAGCACCACACTCGGACTCAGCT
>NZ_JBMERD010000071.1:0-301 GCF_048820935.1 Orrella sp. 11846 | reverse complement strand
GGGCAGCCTTGGAAGAGATTTATCCTCAGACACGTCAGCAACGATGCTGGATGCATAAGACGGGTAACGTGCTGAATTGCGTACCCAAGTCGATTCAGCCCCGTGTGAAGTCGGCTTTGCATGAGATCTGGCAAGCAGAAACCAAAGGCGATGCTCAGCAAGCCTTTGAACAGTTTGAAAAACTCTATGGTGCAAAATACCCGAAGGCGGTCGAGAAGTTACAAAAGGATCGTGAGGAGTTGATGGCGTTTTACGACTTTCCTGCCGAGCACTGGCAAAGTCTGCGCACGACGAACCCGAT
>NZ_JBMERD010000070.1:0-303 GCF_048820935.1 Orrella sp. 11846 | reverse complement strand
ATCTGTGTTCGGTGATTCAGGTTACATCGGAGCAGAGAAACGCCCTGAGCTTGAGGACGTCGATGTCGAGTGGCATATTGCGATGAAGCCCAGCCAACGACAAGCGATCAAGGATGAGGAGGCTCGTGAGCTTACGGGTGCCGTTGAACGAACCAAGGCTTCAATTCGTGCCAAGGTAGAGCATGCCTTTCGTATTCTCAAGTGCCAATTTGGCTTCCGAAAAGTGCGCTACCGGGGCTTGCTCAAGAACACCGCGCAGGTCGTCACGCTACTGGCGCTTGGAAATATCTGGATGGCCCGAGA
>NZ_JBMERD010000069.1:0-304 GCF_048820935.1 Orrella sp. 11846 | reverse complement strand
GGAAGTGTGCAGTGTGTAAAGATGAAAGTGGCTGTTTAGATTCGATCTATATGGATGCTTTGATCTGTACGCGCTGAACAATGTTCAGTTTGCGACTTGCTCTTTAACAATTTGGAAGAAGCACAACGAATTAATGTATTAACGTTGTTTTTATCATTGGATTGGCGTCTTACAGGAGACAAAGATCTGGTGCTTAAAGACGTAGTAACGGAAATACGGGTTGTGATTGCATTGTAGTAAAAATGAAGTTCTTATACTCAAGACTACAACGTGTTTAAATGCTCCTCGGAGTGTTAACTCATGG
>NZ_JBMERD010000068.1:0-304 GCF_048820935.1 Orrella sp. 11846 | reverse complement strand
TCATGAATTCACACTCCGAGGAGCATTTATACACGTTGTAGTCTTGAGTATAAGAACTTCATTTTTACTACAATGCAATCACAACCCGTATTCCCGTTACTACGTTTTTATGCACCAGATTTTTGTCTCCTGTAAGACGCCAATCCAATGATAAAAACAACGTTAATACATTAATTCGTTGTGCTTCTTCCAAATTGTTAAAGAGCAAGTCGCAAACTGAACATCGTTCAGTGCGTACAGATCAAAGCATCCATATAAAACGAATCTAAACAGCCACTTTCATCTTTACACACTGCACACTTCT
>NZ_JBMERD010000067.1:0-312 GCF_048820935.1 Orrella sp. 11846 | reverse complement strand
CAGCACCAGGGCAATAAAGCAGATGTAGGCATGTGCCCGAATGCGATCGGGTAGCCGGTGGTAGACAGGGCCGATTTCAATATCAGACTTGAGTAATTTAAAACCACGTTCAATATCGGCTAACGATTTGTATCTGGCCACGACATCGACGACATCTATATCTTTGGTATTCGTCACCAACAGCAGTTTGCCATCCATCGCACGGGCCCTTGCCAGTGCCTCCTCATCAATGTCGTAATTGAATAGTTGGCTGTTAAAGTTCACTTTCATGATGAGCCCTAAACGCTCCTCACAAACTTCGCGATAAAAGCG
>NZ_JBMERD010000066.1:0-332 GCF_048820935.1 Orrella sp. 11846 | reverse complement strand
TATGACCCATGCTCAGTGTTGGGCTCACTGTCGGCGCGAGTTCATTAAAGCCGAAGAGGTTGAGCCAAAGTTGGCAGCAACCGCCTTGAACTATATCCGCGCCCTCTATGCCGTAGAAGAACGCATTGCCAAAGAAGACTTGCAGGGACAGCAGAAACTCGACTTTAGAATCGAACACACACAGCCCGTCGTGGAAGCATTCTTCAAATGGGTCGACGAATGTCTGTCGGATGTCACACTCTTGCCCAGCAGCCCCTTTGCCAAAGCACTGGGCTATACCCATCCACGCAAAACGTCCTTGAGTGTCTTTCTGACGGATGCGGCTGTCCCAT
>NZ_JBMERD010000065.1:0-354 GCF_048820935.1 Orrella sp. 11846 | reverse complement strand
CCTGACTTCTGCCATTTAGTGCGGTCAACAAGAGTTTAAAAATTGATTCAGTGGTTGGAGATCCGGATTTGAGTGATCTCCAACCAGAATTCCGACGGTTCCGGTCTGCGTATCCCGTACATGTGCCTCTTGCACAGACCAGATTGCGTCACGAATCCGTTTAATTGAGCGTCCCGTTTTAATTTCGATCAACTTGCCGACCATCAACGCCATAAAGCAAATCAACACGTGAGCACGGATCGAGTCCTCCGTGTGATGGAATATCGGTCGAGTTTTAAGATCTGATTTGCTCATACGAAACGCTTGCTCAACATTCCAAAGATCATGGTAATAATTAATCACGTTTTGATTATC
>NZ_JBMERD010000064.1:0-408 GCF_048820935.1 Orrella sp. 11846 | reverse complement strand
TGCCCATTGCTCAGCACGTGCCTCTAATTGCGCAATCTTGGCATCTCTTTTTGTGGTTTGCTCAGCGGCACGTTCTGGATCATGGGCGACCACCAAGCGCAAACCTTCCCACTCCACCTCACCAAAGACTTCAGTTTGCTCTGTGTCAGAATCGACATTGCTAACACTGTGCACATGTTCGTTAAATGGGGCCAACAATGTTTGAAAGTCTTTATAGCGTCGCCCAGGAACCGCCAGAATAAACTCCAATGGTTGACCCGAGGGTAGAACGATTTGCTGCAACTCACCTAGGCTTTCTAACGACAGCAAACCACGATCAGCCACGGCAATGACGCGTTTGATCGGGAAGGTGTTCACCACCTTGAGCAAGGAGGTTTTTAACGTGTCGACCTCCGCGGTATTGCCTGG
>NZ_JBMERD010000063.1:0-408 GCF_048820935.1 Orrella sp. 11846 | reverse complement strand
AGCCCATTGCTCAGCACGTGCCTCTAATTGCGCAATCTTGGCATCTCTTTTTGTGGTTTGCTCAGCGGCACGTTCTGGATCATGGGCGACCACCAAGCGCAAACCTTCCCACTCCACTTCACCAAAGACTTCTGCCTCTTCTGTATCAGGATCGACAGAAGTAACACTTTGTACGTGCTCATTGAATGGGGCCAACAATGTTTGAAAGTCTTTATAGCGTCGCCCAGGAACCGCCAGAATAAACTCCAGTGGTTGACCCGAGGGCAGAACGATTTGCTGCAATTCACCTAGGCTTTCTAATGACAGCAAACCACGATCAGCCACGGCAATGACGCGTTTGATCGGGAAGGTGTTCACCACCTTGAGCAAGGAGGTTTTTAACGTGTCGACCTCCGCGGTATTGCCTGA
>NZ_JBMERD010000062.1:0-450 GCF_048820935.1 Orrella sp. 11846 | reverse complement strand
GTGGGTATCCGCGACACCGTGAAAACAACTTGCACGGGCGTTGAAATGTTCCGTAAGTTGTTGGATCAGGGTCAAGCTGGTGACAACGTGGGTCTGTTGCTGCGTGGTACCAAGCGTGAAGACGTGGAGCGTGGTCAGGTTCTGGCCAAGCCCGGTTCGATTAAGCCACACACAGATTTCACCGCCGAGGTGTACATTCTGTCCAAAGAAGAGGGTGGTCGTCACACACCATTCTTTAACGGCTATCGTCCCCAGTTCTACTTCCGTACGACAGACGTGACCGGTTCAATCGAGCTGCCAGAAGATAAAGAAATGGTTCTGCCTGGCGATAACGTGTCCATGACCGTTAAGCTGATTGCTCCGATCGCCATGGAAGAAGGTCTGCGTTTCGCCATCCGTGAAGGTGGTCGTACCGTGGGTGCTGGCGTCGTCGCTAAAATCCTGAAGTAA
>NZ_JBMERD010000061.1:0-455 GCF_048820935.1 Orrella sp. 11846 | reverse complement strand
TCGTACGCTTAGTTCCACATGCGTGATTTCGTCTACGGGGCTATCACCCGCTATGGCAACGCTTTCCAGCGTTTTTGACTATCACACGTGCTAAATCGTACAGGCTGGTCCGATTTCGCTCGCCGCTACTTTCGGAATCTCGGTTGATTTCTTTTCCTCGGGTTACTTAGATGTTTCAGTTCACCCGGTTCGCCCTCGCTGGCCTATGTATTCAGCCAGGAGTACTAGCCTTACAGCTAGTGGGTTTCCCCATTCGGACATCTGCGGATCATAGCTTATTTGCCAGCTCCCCGCAGCTTTTCGCAGGCTGTCACGTCCTTCGTCGCCTGTGATCGCCAAGGCATCCACCACATGCACTTATTCGCTTGATCCTATAACCCTAAGGGCTATAGATTCTCTTTACTGCTTGATGAGTTTTCGCGTTTGTGTGCCGTTCTTCCATACAAGGCACTACA
>NZ_JBMERD010000060.1:0-469 GCF_048820935.1 Orrella sp. 11846 | reverse complement strand
GTCAACGGGCTCCCCATACAGGTGCACGCGTACGGTGCCTTCGGGAAAGAACATCAGTCGCGTGTGAGCGTCAGCACAACACCGCCGCCCAGCTCGATACGAACATTGAGGGTGCCAGTCTCGTCCTTTGCCAACGACCCTGATCCAAACTCAAGCACCCCACCATCAATAAAACCCGATGCACACTTCTGCTTGACCTGGGCAACGGTCTCACTCTGTTCACGGGCAATCCGACGCCAGCGAGACATGCTTGCCTCACTGACTTTGACTTGGCGGCAGAACTGAGCCAGCGATCCGTCATATCTGTAAGACTGCTCCACCAGTGAGAGCCACTGCCGGCGAGTGCGATGTTGGCCACTGGCATTGGAAACTGTACGCATTTGGTCCTCCATTTCCAAACATTTGAAATGTTAGAAAGTATGGACCGGGTTGCTTCAGCTATCTATAACGCCGCTGGCTGACCGCTTAC
>NZ_JBMERD010000059.1:0-495 GCF_048820935.1 Orrella sp. 11846 | reverse complement strand
TTGCGCCGCATAGATGGGGCTGAGTAATTCACTCGCCTTGGCACACAGGTTCGTCAACCAGCCTCGACTGACTTTAATACCTGCTGCCGTCATTCGTTGTTGTTGACGGTACAAAGGCAGATGCCAAGCGATCTTGTCAATTAACAAACCCGCGATAAAGCTCACATCAGCTCGGCTTTTATCCAACACGCCACCGGGAGCCGGTGGGCAGTGGATGGCTTGCGTATGACGAACCTTGATCACAGGGCGGATGTATTTCAGGATGACGTAGCTGCCTGGTCGTTGCGCTAGTTTGTGTGTGGTCTTGTGCCCAATGACCTCATAGTCTTCAGGAGCCAAACCTTTGATTTCTGGGTTGGGTAATTCAATGACTTCAACAGGGACCCTGTCTTCATCAAAGAACAAAGCGGGCTCTTCATTGGTCTCATCTTTAAAGCGCACGCGACGTTTGTGCTGAGCGACGACCTGAGCGGGCACTTCAGGTTCTGTAGTTGG
>NZ_JBMERD010000058.1:0-505 GCF_048820935.1 Orrella sp. 11846 | reverse complement strand
CACATCGACCAGATAGGTGTACGGGTCAATACCGTGCAAACGGCATGTGGAGATCAGGCTCTGCATGATGCCGATGTGCTTTGCGCCGAGTTCGGTCCAAGCGAACATCCAATTGCGCCTGCCTATTGCGATTGGTCTGATGGCGCGCTCAATGTGGTTCGTGTCCAGTGGGACAGCCGCATCCGTCAGGAAGACACTCAAGGATGTTTTGCGTGGATGGGTATAACCCAATGCTTTGGCAAAGGGGCTGCTGGGCAAGAGTGTGACATCCGACAGACATTCCTCGACCCATTTGAAGAACGCTTTCACGACGGGTTGTGCGTGTTCGATTCTGAAGTCGAGTTTCTGTTGTCCCTGCAAGTCTTCTTTGGCAATGCGTTCTTCCACGGCATAGAGGGCACGGATATAACTCAAGGCGGTTGCCACCAAGTCTGGCTCAACCTCTTCAGCTTTAATGAACTCGCGCCGACAGTGCGCCCAACACTGAGCATGGGTCATACCGGTA
>NZ_JBMERD010000057.1:0-507 GCF_048820935.1 Orrella sp. 11846 | reverse complement strand
CCCGAAGTTCGACACTTTGCCGCCTAAGGGCGGTTTTTTTACGCCTATTTTTCTTTGCAAATCAAACATTTCTAATTATTCCTAAGTATTTTAGTGTGCTGGCATTTATTATTCTTAAAGTGTTGGCATTTTATGTTTTTATGTTAAAATGGTTGCATGTATATCAAAGTCACAAAATCTGGCGACAGACGCTACATCCAACTGGCCGAGTCCTATCGCGATAGCGAGGGCCGATCACGTCAGCGCATCATTGCGAACCTGGGGCGCCTCGATGACAGCACCAGTCAGGCCAATTCAATTCTTGCTGCTTTGTTGCAAGCATCAGGACAGCAGACTGGCGAAGGCAGTGAAGCTCGTTTGCTGTCCACGGCTCAGTTCGAATCTGCCCGCGCTCTTGGCGATGTCTGGGCGCTCACAGTGATTTGGAAGCAGCTCGGCTTTGACCGCTTAAAACAGCTCTTAAAACTCAAGACACGTCATCGAATTGACCTCGAAGCCTTGTTGCGC
>NZ_JBMERD010000056.1:0-518 GCF_048820935.1 Orrella sp. 11846 | reverse complement strand
ACGCAACAAGGCTTCGAGGTCAATTCGATGACGTGTCTTGAGTTTTAAGAGCTGTTTTAAACGATCAAGACCGAGCTGCTTCCAAATCACAGTGAGCGCCCAAACATCGCCTAGAGCGCGGGCAGATTCGAACTGAGCCGTGGAAAGCAAACGCGAGACATTACCTTCGCCAGTCTGCTGTCCTGATGCTTGCAACAAAGCAGCCAGAATTGAATTGGCCTGACTGGTGCTGTCATCGAGACGTCCCAGGTTTGCAATGACGCGTTGGCGTGATCGGCCTTCGCTGTCGCGATAGGACTCAGCCAGTTGGATGTAGCGTCTGTCGCCGGATTTTGTGACTTTGATATACATGCAGCCATTTTAACATAAAACTTTCAAATGCCAATACTTTAAGAATAATAAATGCCAGCACACTAAAACACTTAGGAATAATTAGAAATATTTGATTTGCAACGAAAAATAGGCGTAAAAAAACCGCCCTTAGGCGGCAAAGTGTCGAACTTCGGGGAGTTCTTTGT
>NZ_JBMERD010000055.1:0-530 GCF_048820935.1 Orrella sp. 11846 | reverse complement strand
ACCCATGGCGGTATTCTTTAAAAAGATTACTCGACCATGGGTAGTTACGTAGCTTTGTTTACAGATTTATTTAAGTGTTAATCATCCTGACGATTTTTCAAAATCTCGCCAGTAGCAGCATCCATTTCAACTTCCCATTTCTGGCCTTTATCGTCACGCAGGTCTACTTGGTAAATATAGCGGCCGTACGACTCATCAAGCTCTGTGTCCACTATGGTGGCCTTTGGATGTTGCGCTAAAGCTGTCTGGTCAAGTTTATCAAAGGCTAAAATTGCGCCTGAGGTGCTTAGTTCAACTGTTTTAGCTGGGCTGACATCAGCTTGAGCTAAACCTGCGCCCATCATTAAAGCAACGGACACACATAATGTAGTTAAAGTTTTCATAGTTATTTCCTGAGCTATAACCGAAAGTAGTGTTTGAATGTCTTGCAAGGAGGCGGCATTTCTGGTTGATTGTTAGTGACGAAACCAAAATCACCAAGGAGAATGCCGCCATGAACAAGGTTACCAGTAATATTTTTGAAATAGAAT
>NZ_JBMERD010000054.1:0-555 GCF_048820935.1 Orrella sp. 11846 | reverse complement strand
TACCGCGCAGGTCGCATGGTTCAAACAACAAATCTTCGGCTCAAAGAGTGAACGACGCATTGAGCCAGATGACACGCTGCAACTGAACTTGTTTGCTGATCTGGAGCCAGCCTCAGAACCTGAAGTGCCCGCTCAGGTCGTCGCTCAGCACAAACGTCGTGTGCGCTTTAAAGATGAGACCAATGAAGAGCCCGCTTTGTTCTTTGATGAGGACCGAGTCCCTGTTGAAGTCATTGAGTTACCCAACCCAGAAATCAAAGGGTTGGCACCTGAAGACTATGAGGTCATTGGGCACAAGACCACACACAAACTAGCGCAACGACCAGGCAGCTACGTCATCCTGAAATACATCCGTCCTGTCATTAAGGTTCGTCATACGCAAGCCATTCACTGCCCACCGGCTCCCGGTGGCGTGTTGGATAAAAGCCGAGCTGATGTGAGCTTTATTGCTGGGTTGTTAATCGACAAGATCGCTTGGCATCTACCTTTGTACCGTCAACAACAACGCATGACGGCAGCAGGCATCAAAGTCAGTCGAGGCTGGTTGACGAACCT
>NZ_JBMERD010000053.1:0-560 GCF_048820935.1 Orrella sp. 11846 | reverse complement strand
ACGTCTTCAACAGGCATCAAGAATGCACCGTCAATTGCACGCTCAGGTGTGGGGATGTAGGAGTCCAGGGCTGCAGCCAATTCCAAAATCGCTGCCTCACCGATTGGACTTGTGTCGCCTTCCAGTGCTTTCAGAGCCGAACCCTTAATGATCGGTGTGTCGTCACCTGGGAAGTCGTAGTTGGACAGAAGCTCACGAACTTCCATTTCAACCAACTCAACCAGCTCTTCATCGTCAACCATGTCGGCTTTGTTCAAAAACACGACGATGTAAGGAACACCCACCTGACGTGACAGCAAGATGTGCTCACGTGTTTGGGGCATTGGACCGTCAGCGGCCGAACAAACCAGAATCGCACCGTCCATCTGGGCGGCACCCGTAATCATGTTCTTCACATAGTCAGCGTGACCTGGGCAGTCAACGTGCGCGTAGTGACGATTCTCTGTCTCGTACTCAACGTGTGAAGTACTGATCGTAATACCACGTGCGCGCTCTTCAGGCGCAGCATCGATCGTTGCGTAGTCTTTGGCGTCACCACCAAACTTACGTGCCAGAACTGT
>NZ_JBMERD010000052.1:0-592 GCF_048820935.1 Orrella sp. 11846 | reverse complement strand
CGGACGTTAGCACCCGGACTCTGTCTCCCACGCTGTACTTGTCGGTATTCGGAGTTTGCCATGGTTTGGTAAGTCGCCATGACCCCCTAGCCATAACAGTGCTCTACCCCCGACAGTAATACGTGAGGCACTACCTAAATAGTTTTCGGAGAGAACCAGCTATTTCCAAGTTTGTTTGGCCTTTCACCCCTATCCACAGCTCATCCCCTAATTTTTCAACATTAGTGGGTTCGGTCCTCCAGCACGTGTTACCGTGCCTTCAACCTGGCCATGGATAGATCACTTGGTTTCGGGTCTACACCCAGCGACTAAACGCCCTATTCGGACTCGCTTTCGCTACGCCTTCCCTAATCGGTTAAGCTTGCCACTGAATGTAAGTCGCTGACCCATTATACAAAAGGTACGCAGTCACCCCCGAAAGGGCTCCTACTGTTTGTATGCATGCGGTTTCAGGATCTATTTCACTCCCCTCCCGGGGTTCTTTTCGCCTTTCCCTCGCGGTACTGGTTCACTATCGGTCGATCACGAGTATTTAGCCTTGGAGGATGGTCCCCCCATCTTCAGACAGGATTTCACGTGTCCCGCCCTACTT
>NZ_JBMERD010000051.1:0-645 GCF_048820935.1 Orrella sp. 11846 | reverse complement strand
CGCTTTTATCGCGAAGTTTGTGAGGAGCGTTTAGGGCTCATCATGAAAGTGAACTTTAACAGCGAGTTGTTCAATTACGACATTGATGAGGAGGCACTGGCAAGGGCTCGTGCAATGGATGGCAAGCTGCTGCTAGTGACGAATACCAAAGACATGGATGTCGTCGATGTCGTGAACAGATACAAATCGTTAGCCGATATTGAACGTGGTTTTAAATTACTCAAGTCTGATATTGAAATTGGCCCTGTCTACCACCGTCTGCCTAATCGTATTCGGGCGCATGCTTATATCTGTTTTATTGCTCTGGTGCTGGCTCGTGTCATGCGAGCACGCCTTCGAGCCAACCCAGTACCTGACGTGGTTTCATCGGAACGAGCACTCTGGTTATTACGCCAAATCCAGACACACAAAGTGCACTTTGAGGGACAAGATCCTGTCGTAGGCATCTCGACAATCAGTACTGAACAGGCCACCATACTCCGTAGTCTCGAAGTCAAAAAACCATCGATCAGCATCTCCTACGTCAATTTGTAGTGGTGCGTTTTATAATGACGCCGTTATATAACAATGAGTTGCGGACGTAACTGTCGAACCCGGGAACTCCACACGCTCCAGAGATCCAGAGATGCGGTCGACGAAGAAAGG
>NZ_JBMERD010000050.1:0-669 GCF_048820935.1 Orrella sp. 11846 | reverse complement strand
CGATGGTGTCGCTGATCGTCACACCAGTGCTTTGATTATCAACAACCAGCTTCTCAAAGTTACCGCCCGTTCCACTGACTGCCAGTTCGGCACTCAGCGTAAAGTCTGGCTCCTTGTACACGTCGGAATCCGGATAATCTTTCAACAGGATCGCACCACCCGTCAGACCTGAGCCCCAACCCAGAGTCACTGATCCCGTTGTTGTGCCTGCGGCAACCGTTACGATCACTTCCTGATCATTGCTCAGGGTCAACTTGAAGTCTTGAGCTTCATGTTGAGGCGCATGATCCAACGTCACGGTATAGGTCACCGAACCGTTATCCTCATCTCCTGAACCAGCACTGGTCAATGTCGCAGTCGTCGTATCGATGGTGTCGCTAACAGACACTGTCGCTTCACCACCCAACACCAAGTTCTCAAACTCAGCACCTACAACCGTGGCATCGGTCAGACCAACGGTGATGTCTTCACCATCCTTGTACACATCATCGCCCTGTGCAGGCAATGTGTAATCAACTGATGTTTCGCCTTCTGGGATGATCACGACGTCACCGGTGCTCAGTTTCACCGTCAGATCACGATCCAACGGCTGGCTCACGCTGACTTCAAACACGATCGGCTGGTCTTCAGTCACATCGCCCTTAGAGGCAATGCTCACTGTCACGTCAT
>NZ_JBMERD010000049.1:0-702 GCF_048820935.1 Orrella sp. 11846 | reverse complement strand
AGAAGCCCATGGCACCATCACCAATGGCTAGGCGCGGTGCATTCATACCTCGCATCTTCAGACTGAGTAAAACCTCACGCCAGCTCTGTGTGGATTCACGCACACCATCTTCAATGGCTAAAAATTGCTTCTGGCCACGATCATTGACACCGATCACGACCAACGCACACAGCTTGGTGTCTTCAGCTCTCAGGCCACTATAAATCCCATCGACCCAAACATACACCCATTGATCACGATCCAGACGTCGTTGACGCCAGGCCTGATAATCTTGTGCTCACTGCTGTTTCAAACGAGCAACCGTACTGGCCGATAAGCCTTATGCTTCAGGCCCCACCAGCATGGTCAAAGCATCATGCATCTCACCTGTGGATATTCCCTTCAAATACAGCCAAGGCAAGGCGGTCTCCAGTGAGCGACTTTTACGCACATACGGTGGAACTAACGCGGAGCGAAACAAAACGGGCTCACCGTCTTTAGATCGAACCTTGGGAACCTGCACCGTGACAGGGCCAATCCCAGTCTGAATCTGCCGCTCAGGGTGATAACCGTTGCGAACCACTGCCTGACGACCATCATTAAGACGACGAGTTTCAAAAGCCTCTAAAAACTCGGTCAACTCAGCCTGAACAGCACGATGGATCAAATCTCTGGCTCCCTGTCTAAGCAACCCGGTCAATGCATCATTTGCATCACTTTGGG
>NZ_JBMERD010000048.1:0-757 GCF_048820935.1 Orrella sp. 11846 | reverse complement strand
AAAATTACCTCGATGATTTTATCGGGTTCTGGCGGCATGCTCTGGCCTGCGATTTTACTGACAGCCTTAACCTGCTTGCTATTGGGAATGGAAGTGCCGACCACAGCGGCTTATGTGATTTGTGTATCCGTTGCAGGTCCTGCATTGACTGATCTGGGTCTGAGCCAGTTACAGACGCACTTGTTTGTATTTTGGTTTGCACTGCTTTCAACGATTACTCCACCTGTTTGTGGTGCGGTGTTTATTGCAGCAGGTATGGTGCAAGAGAACTGGTTGAAAGTCGCTTGGAAAGCCATGGCGCTGGGTGTTGGGCTCTACATGATTCCTTTGGCGATGATTTCAACACCAGACTTGATTGAGTTGGCAAGCAATCCGACCAGCGCAATTCTGGCAATGGTTAAAACAGGGGTTGCAACAACCTTAGTGGGCTATGGCTTTATTGCACCAGGCTCATGGTTGATTCGAATCATCAAGATTGTAGCGGGTCTGGTGATTCTGGTTTACCCAATGACGTTTTAAAGGGTGTTCCTAAGTGATCAAAATAAGCCATAATTTCTTTTGATTCTAGTTGACAGGCCTGTTCGATGGCTTGCTGAAAACCAGAATTAGCCATCCAGTGTGCGGATTGTGTGATGACCGGCATAAAACCGCGCGCCATCTTGTGAGGGCCTTGAGCGCCGCCTTCAAAGTATTGCACCTGGTGCTCAATCGCCCATTCTAAAAAACTGTAATACGCAACTTCAAAGTGTAAGCAGTC
>NZ_JBMERD010000047.1:0-846 GCF_048820935.1 Orrella sp. 11846 | reverse complement strand
AATGATCAGATGGAGTTTCAGTTACTTGATCGCATGAGTTTCAAACGGTTCTGTGGATTGACGGATTCACGAACTATTCCAGATGCCACCACGATCTGGGTTTTCGAGAATCGTATTGGTGAGAAAGGCGCACGAGAAATCTTCAATGGTGTGGAGTCTCAGCTCTTTGCCAAGGGCTTCATCCCTCGTGGGGGCCAGATGATTGATGCAACCTTGGTACAAGCGCCAATACAAAGAAACACGCGCGAGGAGAATAAACAGATCAAGCGAGGTGAAATCCCTACTGACTGGAGTGACGCCAAGCGCAGTCAGAAAGATACCGATGCGACCTGGACCAAGAAGCATGGCAAGAGCCACTTCGGATACAAGCTATCAGTCAACGTAGATAATCAATACAAAGTGATTCGCAAGGTTGTGACGAGCACAGCCTGTGAGAGTGATACAAATCACTTTGATGGCGTGCTTGATCGTTTCAATACGAGCCGAGATGTCTATGCGGATCGGGGTTACCCTTCGAAAGCTCGATCAGAATCGCTCGAGGAACAGGGGTTTCGGGATCAGATCCAAAAACGTGGGACAAGCACTAAATCCCTATCCGGCGTTCAGAAAAAGCGTAACCATCGTATTTCTAAAACGAGAGCTCGTGTAGAACATCCATTTGCGACCATCAGCCAGATGGGTGGTAAGTTTGTACGCACGATTGGTCAAGCACGAGCCAACTTCTCCATGCTCATGATGGCCGCTTGTTACAACATCAAGCGTGGTGTCTATTTGGTCGCGACCAGTGGTGGCCGAGGTGCGCCCATATAGGGCTTAGCGGGGCAGAATTGCGCCTAAAAAGCGCAA
>NZ_JBMERD010000046.1:0-957 GCF_048820935.1 Orrella sp. 11846 | reverse complement strand
AGTGCCTCAACCTGCTGCTGTAAAAGTTGGTTTGATTGCACGAGTTCAGCCACCTGTTCCTAGGTCACGAATGTGCCGGAAACTGAATCGGTTGGGATGGTGTTTTGCGCTGAACTCATGAGCTAAATTGTACCATTATCTCCTTGTTTTTGAAAGAGTTTTATGCTTATTTTTCAACCACTTTGAACATTGTTTTCTAGACCTTTGGGCGTCGAAACCGCAGCTTCTGACGCTTGGGTTCAATGCCTTCCAGAAGTAGCTTTAAAGCCGTCCAATCAATCTCCCTAGACGTGATCTCGTTCCAGTTTGAAATGAACCGACCACGCTCCAACCGTTTGGCCCAGATACAGAATCCTGTTCGATCCCAGTACAGAACCTTCATCTGATTGACGCGCCGATTGATAAACACAAACAATGCACCCGACAGCGGATTCAACTGCATCGCATGTCGGACCATGGCGTATAAACCATCAAAGGATTTACGCATATCGACAGGCTGACCATAAAGGTGGACCTGGATGTTGCCTTCAGGAAAGAACATCAGCGGCGTAACAGCGTGAGAACCACGCCATCCCCAAGATCCAGCCGTAACTCCAAACTTGATGACTGGTTTAAATTAATTGCACCAATGTCTAAAAAATCAGATGACTTGGGCGGTACTTCAGACTGAACGGCATTGCTCTGACTAGGCTGTGAGATCACACTACTTTTACGCAATTTAGACAACCACTTGCAAAAGGTGGAATACGCAATCTTTCTTTGCTGGCAAAAGGCTTTGATGGTGGTGTTTTCAGCTTCGTATTGGTGCACCAGCGTGCACCACTCGTCGTAGCTGCGGACATGAGGGGTTTGAGGTTTCTTTATGGACATGTTCTAAAACTAATAAAAGTTGATCATGCCCAACAGTTTGATGCTTTCTAACGCGTAGCACCATCACGCCGATGCGGCAACGCTTAC
>NZ_JBMERD010000045.1:0-1017 GCF_048820935.1 Orrella sp. 11846 | reverse complement strand
GCTGAAAAGGCGGTGTTTCTTGTTTTTTTGCAAAGAAATCTTTGCGCCTCGCTCAGTGCCTCAAAAACGAGGGGTTGTTCGAGGTGCCCCTTAGAAGCTGATGCTTTAGAAAGTTTGGAGTCTAGGGTTTTCGCTGAGGCTTTAGTAGGTTATAACCGCTCTATTAAAAATCAATGCGCTTTTACCTATCGAGCTTAGAAAGCTTGGACTCCAACATTAGAATATACAATAAGTTATGAACAACTGGCGTACTTGGAAAATAAAATACAAAAAACAAATTGATCATGTTGTAGGGTATGAGGAGGCATTTGTTGAAAAGATTCTATCTCAAATACCAGAGATTAGCCCCGCAGATGTAGTACCTCAATTTCATTTTATCGATGACAACGGTGGTAACCGTTATATCGATTTCATGATTGTAAATGAAAGTAAAGGTTACTTCCTGCCAATTGAGCTAGATGGGACATATAAAGATATTAATCATCAACGCTGGAAAGATTTTCTTGTTCGTCAAAATTCACTGATAACTAAATTTGGCATGGTGCTTCGTTTTAGCAACAAACAAATGATCTGGGAGTCTTCTGAAGTTGTGGCTAAGATTAGACAAACCCTTCACCTTCAATCGACCAATAAGATCACTGAAGAAAGTAAGGTTCGAGAACGAGAACGTTTGATGGAATGGTACGAGAAGAAAATCAATGAACTGGAGCGTTCAAGCCATAATCATAAATCGATTGAAGATGAAATTAACCAACTCAGAACATTGGTTGAAGAAATAAGAGCGCCACAACAACAAGCCCCCACAAAAGAGTTGGTGACCAACCAAAAGGTTTCCGGGTCTAAATCTAGTTTTTGGTTAGGTATAAGTGTTGCGTTATCTACCGTATTAGTTGGAGTTATCTTTCTGTGGACAAAATCTGAAGTGCCAGATTTCAATGAATTGAAGCAGCCCATAGATGACCGTGGAGCTGCTATAAGCATTATGAATGCTTCCGGTGAGTCAATGATAGAAAGTGA
>NZ_JBMERD010000044.1:0-1353 GCF_048820935.1 Orrella sp. 11846 | reverse complement strand
CTGACTTCTGCCACTTTTTGATATTTTCTAAATTTATTAAAAAATATTCTTTTAAAACAACGAGTTAATTTTTCTGTTTCGCTGTTGACCGCACTAGGGCAAAGAAGTTTTGCTTCGAAATGACGTTTTGACCAGCAAGGAGTGCTATCTTTGCGTCATGTATGACGATCTGAAGACGCGAACAACAACGACTACCTCTGGTGCGACCGCTGTCCAGGTCGTTCGGTATGAGCACGGCACGCGCAAAGTGGTCAAACATTTTGGCAGTGCACATAATTCGGAACAATTAAAGCAATTAAATGCGTTAGCGGCAGAGTATATTCAGCAGAATAGTCGACAACCAGAATTATTTCCCCCTGAAGAAATTGAATCTATTCAAGTCGCACCATTATTTAGTCGTTTTAAATTAATTAAAGTCCAGCAGACATACGCTCGAGAAGTCTTATTAAAATGCCTCGATCTTTGTGGTTTGGATTCCATTTCAGCCGTTCATAAAGATCTGGCCATTATGCGTATTATTGAGCCTGCCTCTAAACTGCGCACACTCGAGCTATTGGAGCGCTATTTTGGGGTTGTTTATGCGCAGCGTACGATGTACCGCTCTTTGCCCAAGCTGCTCAATGAGACTGCAACAATTGAGTCGGCGGCACTTCAAAGTGCCCAGAAACATCTCAACGAAACCTTTGCCATGGTTCTCTATGATGTCACAACGCTGTACTTTGAATCCTTCAAAGAGTATGACCTCCAAAAACCAGGTTTCTCTAAAGACAACAAACACCAACAACCCCAGATTGTGATCGGCCTGATCACGACGCGCTCTGGCTTTCCATTGATGCATCAGATCTTCACTGGTAACACCTTTGAGGGGCATACGATGCTAGAGGTGTTGAATCGATTTAAAACGCTCTGTCCAGACTCAAAACCAGTGATCGTTGCGGATGCTGCGATGCTATCCAAAGCCAACATGCAGCTTCTTAACGAACAGGGATATCAGTACATTGTTGGCGCTCGGTTAGCCAACGCTTCGCACAAGCTTATTGACCAGATACACAGGGAGCTTGCGCAAACCGATGGGGCAATAAGACGCTATAAAAAAACCTTCGGTGATGAGCGCATCAACACGGTTTGCCAGTTCTCAGAAAAACGTTACAAAAAAGATCATCGAGAGATGATGAAACAAATTGAGCGTGCAAATAATTTATTAGAAAAAAATGAGCCAGGAAAGCGTGCAAAATTTATTAAAAAATCAGCTCAAAAAAGTAAATCATTTGAATTCAATGAAACATTGAAAAACAAAACCGAAAAACTACTCGGTATTAAAGGTTATGTCACGAATATACCGATCGCTGAACT
>NZ_JBMERD010000043.1:0-1503 GCF_048820935.1 Orrella sp. 11846 | reverse complement strand
TTTCAACGGTGGCTGGGTCAGCATCATCTGGTATGGGGTTGATGTAGACCTCTGCCGGTGGCATCTTCGCGGTTGGGCGACCTTTGGTGAACCGTTCAGGATGGTTGGTATAGATTTCATCCAATGCGGCTTGCCGAGTGATCGCTATTTCCAGATAGTCACCACTGAACACCTGGTGAGGTGTAAAACCATTCAGACTGCTATGGTGATGGCTGTGGTTGTACCAACGCACATAGTCTTCACACCACCGCATAGCGTGATCATAGCTATCAAACCGTCGCGGGTAGTCGGGTTGGTATTTCATGGTTTTGAACTGAGATTCACTCATCGCATTGTCATTGCTCACCCGAGGCCGGCTATGGCTGGCGGTCACACCCAGTTCGCCCAGTAAATCCAGATAGCAATGGGCTGTCATCGGCACACCACGGTCCTGGTGTAGCGTCAGGCTACCTGGCGCAATCTCGTATCGCTCATGCGCTTGGGCAATGAGCTGTTGAGACAGTGCGCTATTTTCTTTGCGTGAGAGCATCCACGCAACGATGTACCGACTGAACAAATCCATCACCACATACAGTGACAGGTATTCACCACGCCGCTGAGTGGCCAGCTTGGTAATATCCCACACCCACGCCTCATTCGGCGTGGTCGCTTTTAAGCGAGGAATGGGCTGTGTGTTTGCGGGACGTTGGTGGCGCCGTTCACCGCTCAAATTATTCTCACGAAGAATGCGATGCATGGTGCTGACAGATGCCAGATAAATACCTTGGTCAAGCAACTTGTAATAGGCCTGTACCGGCGGCTGATCAACGTACTCTTCACCCGTTAACACCTCTTTGATGTGACTACGTTCTTCAGGGCTCAGAGCCCGTGGCTGCTCCGTCTGCTTACGTTTGCGGCGATAGGGGCTAACAGGCCCGCAAAGGTTAGCTCGTGCTCGTGCTGCTCGTAGGCTGTTGCGACACAGATTTAATGCATCACAGGCTTGGCGTTCAGAAAGGCCCTTCGGTAACGTCGTTTCTTGTAAAAGAGTCACGATTCGCTCCTTTCTAGTGTTTCCAGCATTTTTAAGGCTTTTTTTTGGAGCTCTAGGCAGCCATCTTTGACCTCAATCTGACGACGAAGTCGCTGGTTCTCTTTCTCCAGTTGTTCAATCCGTTTTTGTTCAGCAGTTTTAAGGGGTTTGGGACCTGGCGCTGATTTACTCAGACCGGCAACACCACTTTCATTCAGCTCACGACGCCATTGTGCCAGTTGACTAGAATAGAGTTTTTCACGACGCAGTAACGCACCCAGTTCACCATGCTTGCAAGCATCGGCTTTCTGAAGAATCGATAGTTTATATTCAGCCGTAAAGACTCGGCGAGTCCGTTTTTCAAGTGCTGGATCGGGTTTGACCATCGGGTCAACAACGGTGATTGGCTTTGGCATTTTTGATCTCCTGAGCGCCCTGATATATACGTTATCTCAAAATCATGTGGCTCAGGTCTATGTTGACACACAGGG
>NZ_JBMERD010000042.1:0-1578 GCF_048820935.1 Orrella sp. 11846 | reverse complement strand
CCCGCAAATTTCACCACAAATAGGATCGGCGCAGTCATTTTTCCCGTAAAATCAAATTGTTAAGAAAAGATTTAGGGGGACTGCGCCGATGCCAAATTGTACCGTAAATAAACTCGACTTTGGTCGTCTGCAAAGACGCGTGATTGAAGCCGATTTTCAAGGGGGCGCCCTGAGCTCTGATGGCGGTGCCATACTGCTACGTCAGGTCGATCAACGCATCGGCCTATCAGCTGCAATTGCCGATGCACTTCGTGATCGCCGGGATCCCACTCGCATTACGCACACCCATCAAGATTTAGTCGCGCAGCGTCTGTATGCGCTGGCTCTAGGCCATGAAGACCTCAATGATCACGACCGACTTCGCAATGATCCCATGATACAAACTGCGGTTGGACGGATTGAGCAATTGGCCAGCAGCCCAACATTATGTCGCTTTGAAGCCAGCGTGACCCGTGAGGAGATCGTCGCTTTGAACCAGGTGCTGGTTGAGCAGTTCATCGCTTCTTTCACCCAACGTCCAAATCAGTTGATTCTGGATATTGATGCATCTGATATTCCCTTGCATGGGAATCAGGAAATGCGACAGTTTCACGGATACTACGATCACTACTGCTATTTACCTTTGTACATTTATTGTGGTGATGCACTCCTGACTTGTGTGCTTAGAAACAGTCGCATCGATGGGGCCAAACATGCAGCCGCTATCATCAAACTACTGGTCACCCGTTTGCGTCAGCAATGGCCTGATGTACAAATCATTGTGCGAGGGGATTCCGGTTTCTGCCGACAATTACTGATTAATTGGTGTGAACGCAACCAGGTGCACTACGTCATTGGTCTGGCTCGTAACTCTCGGCTACAAGAGGCTGTGAGTCATTGGGAGCGAAGATTAAAAATTCGTCACCAACACACAGGCTGCAAGCAACGTGCGATCTACGAGTTGACCTATGGCGCTCGGGCTTGGAAAAAAGAGCGCCGTGTCATTACGCGTCTGGAATATGGTAGTCAAGGGAGCAATCCAAGATACGTCGTGACTAACCTCAAAGCTTGCCCGGTCTGGATCTATGACACGTTGTACTGCAAAAGAGGTGAGGCAGAAAACCGAATTAAAGAAACACAATTGGATCTGTTTGGCACACGCACTAGCTGCCGCCGATTCATCGCAAACTGGTTTCGGATCATGCTTTCAGGGCTTGCTTATACGCTGATGCAACGCCTGAAAGATCTGGCGCTAACTGGCACAAAACTGGCCAATGCGACAACCTCAACCATTCGGGTTCGACTGCTCAAAATTGGTGCTGCCGTGGTTCGCAACACCCGTCGAATACGAATCATGTTTGCGTCACATCACCCGCTGCAAGACATTCTTGTGCGTGCTGTTCGAGCCCTGTCACCCTAATCTCAAAAAGAGTGTTTCCCGGGCACGATGACGCTCCCGGGGTAAGGGGAAATTGCGCTTAAAAATCGCGAAACTCAATCGAATAACGCGCAAACAACACCGAAATACTGAATCGTACGAAAAGCTCAAAGCAAAGCACTACAAATCACAGTTTCAGGCTGCATGATGAAATTTGCGGG
>NZ_JBMERD010000041.1:0-1584 GCF_048820935.1 Orrella sp. 11846 | reverse complement strand
GGACATCGATCCCTACACCTATCTGGTGGACGTCCTGCAGCGCGTGTCACAGCACCCAATGAGTGAAGTCCATCTGCTCACACCCCGTCTGTGGAAAGAACACTTCGCCGCAAACCCGCTGGGAGCACCCATCTCACAAACGTCTCCCATATCAGTGGTTTGAACCGGGGGCAAGTACGCCGCTGAGTTGACGCTTACGCTATACAGGCCTTACTGTCAGCAGTCTGGAGACGAAAACCAAAACAACGTGTCATGGTGCACTCCGATCAAGGCAATCAATTCACGAGTTACGAGTGGACTACTTTTCTAGCTAATCATAATCTAGAGCCAAGCATGAGTCGCCGCGGTAATTGCCATGATAATGCTGTCGCTGAAAGCTTTTTTCAGTTACTTAAGCGAGAGCGTATCAGACGCAGAGTTTATAACTCCAGAGCGCAAGCACGCCAAGATGTTTTTGACTACATCGAAATGTTTTATAACCCGATTCGTCGGCATAGTCATGCTGCGAATCTTTCGCCGATAAACTACGAACGGTACTACTTTTCTGAGGCAATGAACTGTCTATAAAAGTCTGGTCGATTCAAACACTACTTGTTACTGATAAAGACAGTTGCTGAGTTAGTGCTCTTTGAGGAATATAACAAGGAGCGCCGACTATTCTTGGGATAAAAGCGCCTTAGTTCTAAACTCGAATTGTGATCTACTTAGTCGACAAGTAGAAAGAGACTGGCAACATTCGCTGCCAGTTTGAAACGGCATTCTGACTGGAGTGTGTATTTTTACATTTTACTTCATTAAACGAAGAAATTGAGGATTAGAAACCTGCATCTGCAAGCTATTTTTGTATTCCGTGATTTTTCCTCGCACACAGACTTTTTGCTCATTAAATCTAGTCAGTTGACCAAAGCGGTTCTCAAAGCCTTTCAGGTTATCATCCCAAATTAAAATTGCTAACGATTGGTTCGGGTATGGCTTATCTAGATTTAGGTAAGTCGCCTTTCTACCCTTGTGCACTTGGGCCACGACTCCACAAGCCATTACTGTCTCACCAACATGAAAAGCGGCACGGTATGATTCAATCCTTTGTTCATTGGCCCTGACTTGAGTTGGTAGTGCCATTAAAGAAAGACATAAGGTTCCGACTAATGCTAAGTTTTTCATTTTAGAATATCTCAATTTGATTATTGTATTTTACGATTATCTGAGGCTGGCCATTAAATGAAGTGATATCACCTGAGATACAGAGTCTTTGATTTAAAAAGTGTTGGAACTGCTCACCGTATCTTAATACATTGTCTGCGTCTGAGTCCCAAACAACAGCCCTAAACGTTGTGTTCGGGGATGGGTATTCAAAATTAAGGTAAGTCCCTTTAGAAAAGGCTTTAACCTCTTTGGCAACTCCGCACACGACCTGATATGTCCCAACCAAGCTTTTTGCTTGGCTGGTTGCAATAGCCCCTTGCTTGTGTAACTCCCCCGCCCGAGTTGGTACCGCTTCATCAACGTTAACTTCTACCCATTCATGGATACTTTTTTTATCATCGGTTTTGACATCATTACCATTAGAGCTTGTTAAGTTGTCAC
>NZ_JBMERD010000040.1:0-1663 GCF_048820935.1 Orrella sp. 11846 | reverse complement strand
TCCCCCTACGTCTCACTAGTTGTCCGCTGTTTTAATTTCTCACTTACACTACTCACAGGGGCGGTTAGGAGTTTGAAATGCCGTCTTACAGTTTGGAATTTAAAGAGCAGATTGTCCGCAAAATGATGCCTCCTCACAATCAACGTGTGTCCACGCTGAGTGCCGAATTAGGCATTTCGCAAGGGACACTGTATCGTTGGAAAAAGGAATACCGAGCTAAAGGATTTGTCGTGCCATCAAGAAAGTCCATCCCAGATCACTGGGACGCTAAAACCAAGCTTGCTGCGGTGATTGAAACCGCCGCACTGAATGCAGAAGAACGTTCTGCATACTGTCGTTCAAATGGTCTATACGTTGAGCAATTAGATGCTTGGCGTGAGCTCTTTGAGTCGATGGATGCACCTGCTGATCCAGGTGCAAAAGCAGAGCTTGCACGTGAGCGTAAAAAGATCAAAGTACTCGAGAAAGAACTACTGCGTAAGGACAGGGCTTTAGCTGAAACAGCTGCCTTGCTGGCCTTATCAAAAAAAGCGCAGGCCATCTGGGGAATCAAAGAGGAAGATTAATTCCTACGGAGATGAAGCAGATGGCCATTGAACTGATTGATGAAGCGGTCTCAGCCGGTGCTCGCCAAGCCTTGGCGTGTGAAATCCTAGGTCTGACTTGTCGGACCCTTCGGCGTTGGCGTCATTTAAAAGATCTGACAGATCAACGTACTTGTCAAAAACCACGTGATTATCCACATGCGCTCACAGCTGAAGAAAAGGCGTCCATCATTGAGATTAGCAATCGTAAGGAATACAAGAGTTTGCCACCTTCACAGATTGTCCCTAGGCTTGCTGATAAAGGGATTTATGTCGCTTCCGAATCAAGTTTTTACAGAGTCCTCAAGGAGCATGGTCAGCTCCACCATCGTGGCCGCACACAACCGCCCAAAGAGCGTCCTTTGCCAGCAGCACTGAGAGCAACACGTAGCAACCAAATCTGGAGCTGGGATATTACGTTTTTACCGCTTTGCATCCGAGGTCAGTTTCTGCGTTTGTACATGGTGATGGATGTTTACAGCCGTTATATTGTCAGTTGGGAAGTCCACCATGAAGAGTCTGCCGATCACGCTGCAGACCTGATTAGAAAGGCCTGTTTGAAGCATCGGATTCAGCGCGATCAGCTCGTACTGCATTCTGATAACGGTAGCCCAATGAAAGGTGCCACGATGCTTTCTACCTTGCAACGACTGGGTGTCATGCCGTCGTTTAGCCGTCCCTCTGTCAGTGATGACAATCCGTACTCTGAAGCCTTGTTCCGAACCCTCAAATACACACCTGCTTATCCTGCCAAGCCCTTTGAGAACATTGAGCAAGCTAGGAGATGGGTCTATGAATTTGTGACTTGGTACAACACTGTCCACCGTCATAGTGGCATTGGATTTGTGACGCCAGAACAACGTCATTATGGATTAGATATCGAGCTCTTGAAGAAACGTCATGCTGTCTACCAAAGTGCTCGTTCAAAGAATCCTCAGCGCTGGAAAGGACGGTCCACTCGAGACTGGAACCATCGTGATACAGTTCTGCTAAACCCGCCGAAGGCGAAGAGCATTAAAGAAACGGAAAATATGCCATTGGCCGCCTAACTCATCGGACAACTAGCGAGAAACATACCG
>NZ_JBMERD010000038.1:0-1905 GCF_048820935.1 Orrella sp. 11846 | reverse complement strand
TCCTGTACGCGACAGGTCGAGATCAGGCCCTGCAGGATGCCAATGTGCTTGGCGCCGAGCTCGGTCCAGGCAAACATCCAATTCTTGCGTCCAAGAGCAACCGGCCTGATACTGCGCTCAATATGATTGGTATCTGGTGGAACTAGGGGGTCGTCGAGGTAGACGCGCAGCGTTTGCTGTCGCCGATGGGTAATCCCCCCACAAAACCGCAGTGATCAGAAGTAGAATTTTCACAACAAGGAAATTCAATGAAAAAGTCACGATTTACCGACAGCCAGATCATGGCGATTCTGAAGCAGGCTGAGGCAGGAACGCCGGTGCCCGAGCTGTGTCGTGAGCACGGCATGAGCAGCGCCTCGTTCTATAAGTGGCGTGCCAAATACGGGGGCATGGATACGTCGATGATGGCGCGGCTGAAAGAGCTTGAGGCCGAGAACCGACGACTGAAGAAGATGTACGCCGAAGAGCGGCTCAAAGCAGAAATCGCCCGGGAGGCCATTGAAAAAAAGTGGTAGCGCCATCTCGACGCAAAGAGATGGCGCAGCGCTCAATCCAGCAGTTCGGTATCAGCATCCGCATGGCTTGCGAAATATTCGGCATCAGCCAGAGCGGGTATTACTACCGTGCCAAGCATGCCGGCGAAAACGATGTGATCGCCGATTGGTTGATTCGATTGACCACGGCCCAGCGAAATTGGGGCTTCGGGCTATGTTTCTTGTATTTGCGCAATATCAAAGGCTTCAAATGGAATCACAAGCGCGTTTACCGCATCTACCGCGAGCTGGAACTGAATCTGCGTATCAAACCGCGCAAGCGCCTACAACGGCAACGCCCAGAGCCTTTAGGAACAGCCACCGACATCAATCAGATCTGGTCCATGGATTTCATGCACGACCAACTGGCCGATGGCCGCAACATCCGCCTGCTCAATGTCGTCGACGATTTTAATCGTGAAGGATTAGGCATTGAGATCGACTTCTCGTTGCCCGCTGAACGCGTCACGCGTGCTTTAGACCAGATCATCGAATGGCGTGGTCAGCCTGCGTGTTTACGTTGTGACAACGGCCCAGAGTACGTCGGGAAAACATTGCTCGAATGGGCCGCAAAACGCCGGATCACTATCCTTCATATACAACCAGGCAAACCTCAGCAGAACGGCTACGTCGAGCGCTACAACCGCACCGTACGCTATGATTGGTTGGCGCAAAATCTGTTTGGCAGTCTGGAGGAAGTGCAGCGCGGCGCGACCGCCTGGCTTTGGACCTACAACAACGAGCGTCCCAACATGGCGTTGGGCGGCATCACCCCGAGACAAAAATTAGCCAGTAAATATTTAACCGATTCTACTGCTGCTTACTGCTAAAAATGGGGGGATTACCGGTTGAACCGGGCATTGACACAGCAAGTCCAAGTCTTGCAGAACCAAGTGCAGGCACTCAGTAGGCAGCTTGATTGGTACCAACGTCAGATCTTCGGCCGTAAAAGCGAGAAACGTCACGTTACTCAGCATCCCGATCAGTTGCTACTCATGCTGGGTGAGTTGCCACCTGTCAAGACACCGCCTGAGCCGCCTTCTCGTCCGGTGGCCGCGCACAAGCGCAAGATATCCCGTACGGACAACGCTGCAGATGACGAGACACAATCGTTCTTCACCGAAGGTGAGGTGCCGATGGAGACGATTGCCATTCCCAACCCTGAGGTTGCAGGTTTATCCCCTGCCCAGTTTGAGATGAAGCGACCTCGCTCCAGGCGCTTGGCCCAGACGCAGAATCCGGTCCGATCCCAGTACAACACCTTCATCTGGTTGGCACGCCGATTGATGAACACAAACAAAGCGCCGGACAATGGATTCATGTTCATGGCGTGACGCGCCATCGCTGACAAGCCATCGAAGGACTTGCGCAT
>NZ_JBMERD010000037.1:0-2033 GCF_048820935.1 Orrella sp. 11846 | reverse complement strand
GTTGCGTGTCCTGACGACAGGGTCAGGTCACGCGTATTTTGAAAGAAGCACAAGTCTTAGAGTTTGTTGGATTTGTTAAATTTTATGCACACTTGTTGCTATAACCCTCACAGTTATAGGATCAAGCCGCACGGGCAATTAGTATCGGTTAGCTACGCGCATTACTGCGCTTCCACATCCGACCTATCAACGTCCTGGTCTTGAACGACCCTTTAGGGGGCTTAAAGCCCCGGGATACCTAATCTTCAGATGAGTTTCCCGCTTAGATGCCTTCAGCGGTTATCTCTTCCGTACTTAGCTACCCGGCAATGCCATTGGCATGACAACCGGTACACCAGAGGTACGTCCACTCCGGTCCTCTCGTACTAGGAGCAGGTTCCGTCAAGTATCCAACGCCCACGGCAGATAGGGACCAAACTGTCTCACGACGTTTTAAACCCAGCTCACGTACCTCTTTAAATGGCGAACAGCCATACCCTTGGGACCGGCTACAGCCCCAGGATGAGATGAGCCGACATCGAGGTGCCAAACACCGCCGTCGATATGAACTCTTGGGCGGTATCAGCCTGTTATCCCCAGAGTACCTTTTATCCGTTGAGCGATGGCCCTTCCATTCAGAACCACCGGATCACTATGTCCTGCTTTCGCACCTGTTCGACTTGTCAGTCTCACAGTCAAGCACGCTTATGCCATTGCACTATCAGCACGATTTCCGACCGTACCTAGCGTACCTTCGAACTCCTCCGTTACCGTTTAGGAGGAGACCGCCCCAGTCAAACTGCCCACCATGCACTGTTCCCAACCCGGATAACGGGTCAAGGTTAGAATCGCAAACAGACCAGGGTGGTATTTCAAGGATGGCTCCACGCGATCTAGCGACCACGCTTCAGCGCCTCCCACCTATCCTACACAAGCCGGTTCACAATTCAATGCAAAGCTACAGTAAAGGTTCATGGGGTCTTTCCGTCTAGCCGCGGGTAGATTGCATCTTCACAACCATGTCAACTTCGCTGAGTCTCAGGAGGAGACAGTGTGGCCATCGTTACGCCATTCGTGCAGGTCGGAACTTACCCGACAAGGAATTTCGCTACCTTAGGACCGTTATAGTTACGGCCGCCGTTTACCGGGGCTTCGATCAAGAGCTTGCACCCCATCACTTAACCTTCCGGCACCGGGCAGGCGTCACACCCTATACGTCGACTTTCGTCTTGGCAGAGTGCTGTGTTTTTAATAAACAGTCGCAGCCACCTATTCACTGCGGCCCTTTCATGCTTTGTGCGCGAGCACATCACACTACCGGGGCATACCTTCTCCCGAAGTTACGGTATTAATTTGCCGAGTTCCTTCTCCTGAGTTCTCTCAAGCGCCTTAGAATATTCATCCCGTCCACCTGTGTCGGTTTGCGGTACGGTCTCGTATGGCTGAAGCTTAGAGGCTTTTCCTGGGACCACTTCCAATCACTTCGCGAAACATGTTCGCTCGTGCCACACCCTTGAATTCCGCGCCCGGATTTGCCTAAGCGCCTTCTTCGATGCAGCAACAGGGACTTCCAACACCCTGATGACCTTTCGCAATCCGTCCCCCCATCGCACCATACGACGGTACTGGAATATTAACCAGTTTCCCATCAGCTACGCATCTCTGCCTCGCCTTAGGGGCCGACTCACCCTGCGCCGATGAACGTTGCGCAGGAAACCTTGGACTTACGGCGAGGGGGCTTTTCACCCCCTTTATCGCTACTCATGTCAGCATTCTCACTTCTGATACCTCCAGCAACCTTCTCAGATCACCTTCACAGGCTTACAGAACGCTCTCCTACCGTGTATCAAAGATACACCCGCAGCTTCGGTCTATCGCTTAAGCCCCGTTACATCTTCCGCGCAGGACGACTCGATCAGTGAGCTATTACGCTTTCTTTAAAGGGTGGCTGCTTCTAAGCCAACCTCCTGACTGTCTATGCCTTCCCACTTCGTTTCCCACTGAGCGATAGTTAGGGACCTTAGCTGGCGGTCTGGGTTGTTTCCCTCTCGAGC
>NZ_JBMERD010000036.1:0-2363 GCF_048820935.1 Orrella sp. 11846 | reverse complement strand
GACACCCAGACCGGTCATTCCCAACACGCCAATGATGAGCGAAGCACACAGGATGATCGATGCGATCATAGAGATCTGCTGTCCTGCTGAAGATGCTGCATGCTCAAAACGCTTCAGAATTTCCAAAGGTTGAAATTGAAATTTATCGTCCGTGAGCAACAAAATCGCAGCAGACAAAATCGCCATACAAGCCGCATATTGTGGGGTCACATTAAGCCCAAACATGCCATAGAGCAATACGGTGAAAGGCACCAGAAAGAAACCTGTTGTCAACAGAACAATCCGCAACTCAGGTCTGTCTTCCTTGGGGACATTAGGCAAGTGATAGCGTTTAGAAAACGCGTTCACACCCATCCAGACTGCAAAGAAATAAAGGATTGCAGCCGGTAAAGCAGCCAGCATAATACTGTCATAAGGAACACCTGTGAGTTCTACCATCACAAATGCACCAGCCCCCATCAATGGCGGCATGATTTGCCCTCCAGAGGATGCAACAGCTTCAACGGCAGCGGCTAAAGACGGCGGATATCCCAAACGGCGCATTGCAGGCAATGTAATTGCACCGGTTGATGCCACGTTTGCAGACGCTGACCCAGAAATTGAACCGAACAAGGCAGAAGAAATCACTGACACTTTGGCAGCACCGCCTGTCAGCCGTCCTGCGACTGCGGAGGCAATATTCATGAACCCGGAACCCGCTTGTCCGGCATTCAACACAGCGCCAAAAATCACAAAAATCGCAACTACTGCGACTGAAACACCCGTCAGACTCCCCCAGAGCCCTCCTTCCGTGATGACGAGTGTGCCCATGAAGCTTCCCATGGACATGCCCGAGTGACCAAATTCACCCGGAATATACTGACCGAACAGACCGTAGAGTAAAGTGATCGCTGCAATTAAAGGCATGGGCCAACCCACAGCACGGCGCGCCATTTCGAGTGTACAAAGCACCAAAATCCAGGCGCCTGCCATTTGTGTCGGTCCATCTAAACGACCATATTGATCGGCGAGATCATTTTGATCAATCGCAATCCACAAACAGCCTGCAATTCCAAGAATAGCTAGGAACCAACTCCATAAATCCGGACGCTGACCACCTGGTCGCCAAAGCATAATCCAGGGAACCGCCAAAGCCATGTGCAAAGGCCGGCTCACTAAGTTAGGAACCAGCCCTGCAAACACAAGCCATAAATGAAAGGCAATGCTAACGATACCCAGAATTGGCCAAATATACAGCGGCATCGCTCGCACCACCCCTGACTTCTGATTTAACTAATGATGACTAATAACAATTACTTTGCTGTTGCGGGCACTTCAATGCCTTTTTCTGCATAGTATTTCAAAGCACCGGGGTGCATTTTACCGGACACATTCATCAACATTTCAGGTGTCACACCATTCCACCAAGGGGCATTACCCGCCATTTTGTCGCGCTGCTCCCAGAAAGTTTTAGTGAGCGTATACGCTGTGCCATCATCCATTTCGGTCGTTGTGTAGGCGATCACTGGCAATGAAGTCGTGACGATCTCTTCAGTCTGACCGTTGTAAGTGTTGGCTGGAATCACAGCGCGGGCAGCACCCGTTTGCTTGACCTGATCATCACTCATCGACAGAACGTGAATTGGCAAGCTAGCAGCCGCTTCAATAACGTTGGGTGATGGGAAAGAACCCGCTGTGACAAACGCATCAATCTGTTTGTTCTTCAAAGCAGGTACGGCGTTGTTGAGCTCAACGTTGGCCAGATTCACTTTGCCATCCAGACCAAAGAGGTTCAGATATTTTGTACCTTCATTGGCTGAGAACGTGCCCTTACCGACCAGAATGTTCTTACCAGCCATGTCTTCAAAGCTTTTAATCCCCGCATCTTCACGAGTCACAAAGTGCATGGTCAATGAAGGAATTGGGAACAAAGCACGAATCTCTTTGTATTTCTCGTCTGGCTTTTTCTCAAACGCGCCTTTGCTGTTTTCAGCGGCGGCAACCAGTGAGGGTGGTGTTGTGAAAACATAGTTACCTTTACGTGAAGGTGCTTCCATCACGTTCTGGACTGAGCCTTGGCTCTCTTCCAAAGTCACGATCACGTCACCGTTAGTGCCCTCTTTCATGGCTTGTGCCAGTTCGACACCCATCTGGTAATAGGATGTACCCGCTTTAGCGGACTTATAAGTCACTCGGTTTTCAGCCATTGCCGAACCAGCGAAACCCACCGCAACAACAGTCATGCTACCCAGCAGTGCCATCTGCAGCGGGCGCAGATTCGAATTTAAAGCAAATTTCATATGAATGTCTCCAATCAGAGGGAACCAGTAAAACGCCATACATTATATGGTCACAAATGATGAACGAGTGCTGAGGGCACTTAG
>NZ_JBMERD010000035.1:0-2665 GCF_048820935.1 Orrella sp. 11846 | reverse complement strand
GGATCAAATACCACCAAAGCCCCCAGGAAACAGACACAGCAACCCGCTATAAACTGTCCGTGGGTTCCGTTGAACTGATATGGATTTCCCAGGATTTCATCAGCTGCTCATAGGTGATGCGACGCACCAGAAATAACATCCCCAGCTGATCGTCCGGCATGTTCTTTTCCGACGAAATCGTCGGCACACCAATGACGCCACGCGCTGCATGCACGATGACGAGCCCGCGTGCGGTGCGCAGTAGACCTTTCACGCGCAAGATGTCATGCTGGTGCGCGAACACCAACGAACCAAACCACAGCGCAAAAACCGTCCAGTCGATCTGTCGGGAATATGGTATCCACAGCGAATGAACGGCTTCTTGGTCCTCAGCATCCCCATGAGTCATCAGATCGACTGCTGCGCAAGGGTCAAAAACTGGCACAGCTTGCTGTTCACCAAAAACGGTGGCCAAAAGCTCGGCACTAGGATTCAAGGCCTGAGTGGTCGCGAAAATGGTGTTCAATTCCTTTTCGTTCGCCAGATCAATCTTGGTGATAATGGCCTTGTCGCACTGCTGCAGTTGTTTTCTGGCCAAGGGCTCGTGAATCAGATCTCCCAAACCTCGCGCCGCATCGATCGTAGTGATGACATCATCGATACGCACGTTCGCCGTAAGGACAGGGTCATTGTCAATGGCAGCAAGGACATTGGCTGGATCTGCAAGACCACTCATTTCCAGAATGATGCGATCAAGCTGTTCGGGATGCTGATGATGAGTCGAACAAAACTCACGCAAAACATGAACAAGTTCATCGCGCTTATCGCAGCAAGCACACCCACCCAGCAACAGATGAACATTGCCCTCCATGAAGGCCAAGTCGGGGGCGGTATCCCCCAGGTCATTGATCAACAATTTGACGCCAGGGCGTTCAAGCGCCTGGTTCAACAAGGTGGTTTTACCTGAACCCAGAAAGCCGCCGACCATGACCAGACTCAGACGATTGTCTTGCTCGGAATGGCGATGCGTAAACATGCTCGTTGAACCATGCCGCTTCAGATTTGAGCGGTATCGGTCGTGCCCAAGGGGTCGTAAGGACGCCCGGCGAGCCGCTCAACCGCTGGCCACGCATCGCCAATGTCGAGAATGAATTCACTACGGCCATCGGGCGTTCTCAGAGTCAAACCCGGGTTTGCTGGACTAGCACTGACATTGATTCGCAAACCGGACAGATGCTGGTTCAACAGCTGAATCTGTTTTGCACGCTCGCGAACAATGGCACCCGAGGACTCACCGACCCCAACCATGAACCACTTGGCTGGCGGGGTCGGCGTACCACACATTCCACACATATCATGCCTTTACTATACTAGTTAACGCCTTGCGTCTCCCATCAGTAGTCGCGTGGACGCTCTGCGCTGTTGAACGGATAACGCTTTCTGAAATCTTCAGCGATTTCTTCCATGGTGGCCCATTCAACACCTTCATGGCTGTTGATGTATTCAATCAAGCGTTCCAGCATCAATAGCACCTGTGGACGACCGGAGACATCTGGGTGAATAGTGATCGGGAAGACGCCGTAATCAAGTTCACGATACAGCCAGTCAAACTGATCTCGCCACAATTGCTCGATGTCCCGCGGATTTACGAATCCGTGGCTGTTCGGTGATGCCTTGATAAACATCATCGGCGGCAGATCATCCACATACCAGTTGGCGCTGATTTCAACCAGGTCGACTTCGGAGCCATGCACCAAGGGCTTCATCCATGCTTCCGGCTTCTTTGAAAAGTCAATTTTGGTCCAGCTGTCGCCACTGCGGGCGTACATGGGTACAAAGTCCTTATAGCTTTGGCTGTGGTCATACTTGAAGCCGTACTTAAGCAGCAGGTCAATGGTGTTTTCTGACATCTCCCACCAAGGCGCCACATAGCCACGGGGCGCTTTGCCAGAAATTTTTTTGATCAACTCGATCGATTTCACCAAGACCGCTTCTTCCTGAGCCGCGGTCATGGCGACCGGGTTTTCGTGCGAATAGCCATGTGCGCCGATTTCATGCCCGGCGTCTACGACCATCTTGCATTCGTCAGGAAACGTTTCAATACTGTGCCCGGGAATAAACCAGCTGGTTTTGATGTTGTAGCGTTCAAACATCTTCAGCAACCGTGGTGTACCGACCTGACCTGCGAACACACCACGCTGAATGTCGGAAGGAGAGTCTGCACCACCATACGAGCCAAGCCAGCCCGCGACAGCGTCTACATCCACACCAAAACTGGCAATGATCTTTTTCTTCATAACGCGCCTCCCATTTGAAACTTGACTTTCAGGTTAACGCAAAAGGCAGAGGTCGTGGCCAGTTTCTTTGACTTTCGTAAGGGATTGACATTCGTTCAGACAGGCAAACGGTCCACCCCGTCGCATCCCCAACAACGGCAGTACCATGGGCGAGGCATACAAGACCGTATGACGTCCCGATGCCATAGGGACCCTTCGACATTTTGCACTCACATCTCAAATTCAGATGTACTGACAACCTAGGTATTGGTATCAATCCTTCTATACGACCAGATACAACTGACACGCGCCATACAGTAAACAGCGGAAAGACTCTCTGATAACCCGCAAGCCGGTATGATCTGAGCAGTTATCCACAATTCAACGAAAAGGGCGTCATCATGTCAAAG
>NZ_JBMERD010000034.1:0-3014 GCF_048820935.1 Orrella sp. 11846 | reverse complement strand
AGACCACCCCCTTCTTTCTGAACGGTTAAAGTGCCATTAGGCACGTAATAAACGCCGTCCATACGCACAGCGCCAGCCGGTTTAAGCAAACTACCGGTCAATGCATTGCCATAGTTCAAAAACAAACTTTGATTATTTCCGGTATGCCAAATCAAAATACCCGCCAAATCTCCAGAGGTCGGTGCACGCAAATTCACTTCATGCCCGCCAGACCCTTTGATATTCAAATTAAGTACACTCATGGTACTACTCGTCACAAAAGTTACGTCTGACGCATCGATGGTCGCATTAGAACCATCCAAATCTATCGTAAAACTACTTAATACCGTATAAATACCAGGCTTCAATCTGAAGTTGCAACCATGTTTAGAACCAATGCCTAACCCATGTCATTACACACAAGTCATTCGTCCTGAAGTTCCCGGGCAAATTTGAGTCCGGCTGCAAAGTCGACCACCCGCTGTAATCCGAGCCAGATCGTTTTGACACCCGGTTCGCCATCACCTTTGCGGCCGAGGAATCCACCGAGCGTGGCAATCAGGCGGATCACCTCATTGAGTTTAGGGGGTGACTTGGGCACTTTCTTGCGATTTAGAATGTATGCAGCCTGCCATTCGTCCTTTTCAAACAGCAGGGCGGCATCCAGATCCGGACAGGTTCTGCCCAGGCGCATCAACCTCGCAATGCGCCAGGCGACCACCATGAACAAGGCCAGTGCCCGCTCCAGGCGATCCACCGTGCTCAACTGCAAAGCTTCGACCTTGCAGCCATTTTTCAACACATGAAAGAACAGTTCGATCTCCCATCGTGCTCGATACCAGTCAATCAGTTCAATGGCTGAATCGAGCGTTTGCACTTCGCGGTTGGTGAGTAATCGCCATTCGACTGGCTTGACACCTTTGGGCGCCTCGTCCTCACGTGCCACCAGGCAAGTGACCTCAATCTCACCGCCCTTGCCATCGGCAATCATCAGGCGTCGCACCCAGATGCGTTGCCGCACTTCACGAGCCTTCTGGCCCTGGCGCGAGGGCATCGTAAAGCAGATGCCTCCCAGTGGGTCGCCCTCGGTCACCGTCGACCACAGCTTGCCACCGTCGGGTAACGCCCGGTTGTGTTGAGAGCGGATCAGCCAGTCGGCCGGATGGCCCAGATCCCGTGCCTGAGCCATCAGTGCAGCAATATCCGCCTCGCGATCAGCCACATACACCAGCCGGGTCTCGGGCAGAGTGGTGCCAGCTCCGCAACCCGGCTGTAGCCTTCGCTCCAGCGCGTACTCTCGGTGACGCCCGCTCGTTGGCCGCTCTCGTCTCGGGGCTCCCGGGCCCACATCCAGGCATCAAGCACGCCCAGCGGTTCGCGCTCAGGGGTGACGGCATAGGTGGGATGCAGATACATGCCTCGCTGTGCCTCATAGGACAACGGCCCCAGTCCATTAATGCTCTGGCCATTGAAGTCCAGCTCGGTCGTATCTTGCAGACACAGCACCACCCGATGTTCACGCATCCGTGTCTCGGCGCATTGCCAGTGTGGTGCCAGAATGTCTTCCCACTCGATCTCATCCTGCGCCAGAAATCGATAGGCCGCCTGGGTTTCCGCCCAGCCACCGCAAGCTTGAGGGATGCTCGCCATCGGATTGGCTGCCATTTGCTCGGCAAGCTCTCGATCGAAAGGAGATCACCATGAAAGCTAGTCGCATTGTTGAAATTCTCGTGTTCTTGATGGGCCTGGCTATCACGGGCATGGCGTGTGCTGAACAAAAGTACAACCCTCATACAGGGCAATGGGAGACGGTGGCTCCTGACTCAGAACTGAAATACAACCCCCATTCGGGAAGCTGGGGTTTTGCGGCCCCAGACGCATCTCCTCAGTACAACCCACACAGTGGGAACTGGGATATGGCGCCACCGAACTACCAACAAAAGTACAACCCGCATTCTGGTGATTGGGAAACTGCCCACCCTGATTCCCAGCTTCAATACAACCCGAATCGCGGGGACTGGCGGTATGTGCCGCCCGGTGTAACACCGCAATACAACCCCCATAGCGGCCAATGGGAATATCCGCGATAGAAATGTCTAACAAACGCTTCGAGAGGGACGCTCCGCCAGCACGCTCCGCCAGCACGCTCCGCTTGCTGACTGTGCGCCCCTCAAGCCGCACGTTAGAGCAGACAAAAGAGCAAAGCCAGAAACAAGAGCAAGAGCGTCAACAAAGGCCGAGCCGTGGAATGGGTATGTCTAGATAGTTAGTTAAAACAGACTGAAATTATCTAGTTTTTCTTCTTGCTTTTCCTGTATAGCTTTGTCTTGTTCTTCTTTCATGGCCAAGTAACGCTTATTAAGCGATCTAGCAGCTTCTGCAGAACAGTCTAACAGTCTGCCTACCTCTGCCCACGTTTTACCCTGTGAGCGCAGCTTGTAGGTAAACGTTCACACAACGGCGTCATAGTGCGACGCGTCAGAAAGTAAGAAACTGTTAGGCAC
The DNA here is from genome assembly GCF_048820935.1 of Orrella sp. 11846. Classification (NCBI taxonomy): domain Bacteria; kingdom Pseudomonadati; phylum Pseudomonadota; class Betaproteobacteria; order Burkholderiales; family Alcaligenaceae; genus Orrella; species Orrella sp. 11846. The sequence continues at coordinate 531 of NZ_JBMERD010000034.1, read as the reverse complement.
GATTCACTTTAATTTATTTTAGAACATGTCGACACAGCCAATACAAACCCCACGAGTACGTAGCTACGATGAGTGGCGCACACTAATGCACCAATTTGAATCACAGGGCATCACGGTTAAAGCGTTTTGTCAGCAACACAAGATTGTGCAATCCACTTTCTATAAATGGAAATCTAAGTTTCGTAAAGACGGGGCTGTTTCGCAGCCCAGTTGTGATGACGTCCCTCAGCCTGCAACGCAGACGAAATCCACGGACTTTTTGAACCTCGGTGCGATGAATTTAAGAGCATCTCGAATAACCCCCGCTGAGTGCGTCGATTTCCTAAAATGACCCTGTTGCCATCCCTTTGTCCGTAAATGCCATGAAACGTAGTGCCGTCAAACTCGAACTCTTTGCCGATGAGCGTCAGCGCGAGAAGCTGGATCAGATCGGTGACCCTCTGGCCAATATCGATGAGCTCTTGAACCTCAAAGCTTTGGCAGCACGGATCAACAAGATCGCGCCTCGAGGCGACGGTGCCAAGGGTGGTC
>NZ_JBMERD010000033.1:0-4639 GCF_048820935.1 Orrella sp. 11846 | reverse complement strand
GGTTGGTTCTGGTTCTGAGATCGAAGCTGATATTAGTAACCTTCAAACTACGAAAGTTACAGCAGCACAGGCGACTTCCTTAGCCCAAAGTGCGATGACTTCTCGGTTTGGTACAGCAGGGCAAAGTGGCTCTATCGAAGCTGATATTTCAACGCTGCAAACTACAAAGGTTACAGCAAATCAAGCGACTGCGATTGCACAGTCAGAAATCACTGCTGAACTTAGTAAATCTGGTGGAGTTAACGCTCGTATTGCTTCACTTGAGACAACGAAAGTTGATGCTGCCCAAGCATCTTCAATTGCACAATCCGAAGTTTCAGCCGAACTTGATGGTCCCACAGGCTTGAAAGCCACGGCACAGCAAACGTCAGAAGCCCTGACCACACTTGATGGAAAGCTAAAAGCCACCTACCAGAACAAACTCGAGGTGTATTCTGGCAATCGCCTTGTGCAAACAGGTTTTGCGATGGGTGCGGCCATCGGAGAGGATGGCACGTCAAGAAGTGAGTTCTTGATTCATGCTGATACTTTTGGATTATTGACGAAAAAGAACGGTGTCACCCACTCACCCTTTGTCTTTGATGTAGCGAACGATACAGTGTTCTTAAAGAACGCCTTTATTGAAAACGGAACCATCACCAACGCCAAAATCTCCAACGGTACGATTGAAGCCGCGAAGATTAAAAATGGTGAGATTACTTCGGCGAAGATTGCTTCGGGAGCGATTACGACAGCAAAGATTGATGATGCAGCAATTGTTTCAGCAAAGATTGGAACGGCTGAAGTCGGAACTCTAAAGCTTGCGGGGAACTCTGTCTCAATTTCTGTGGGCGTCACAGTTAACAGTAACAGTACATCGTTTAGTGTCGCACCTGTCGATGGAGGCACACTTATTATTGTCGGAGAGATTAACCCTAATTTTTCAATACCCGGGCAGACAATCACTGTATCTGCCTCAGGTGTTGGGACTTTAGCTGTTTTACACCCCAATTCGTACACAGTGACGGAGTATGAAAGTGGTGAGGCAGGCAACCCATATGAAGCAACTTATTACCAAAGTAGGGTTCAGCTTGCAGTTGTCTCTATTCCTGCTGGAAGCAGAACAATTACTGTCACACGCAGCCACTCCGCAATCACTGGGTTTATCAGTTTTAACCTTGCAATGAGGTAACAAATGAACGCAGACTCAATCACACAATTCGACCCCACAACAGGCAAACTTGGTTCTGTGATTACAGGCCCACCAGTTGTTTTAGAACCTACGAAGGCACTTGGGGATTTTGTAGATGGAATCTGGGACGCCGACACCTACTACGTCCTCGACGACACCCCAACCCCGCGTCCTGAAAACCCCACATCCTTGAACGATCTCACACTAGAAAACGTACCCGTTCCTGCGATCATCACTATTAACTCGCAAACGTATGAAACCGAGTCAGACACAATTGAACTGGAGTTTGATCAGGTGGGGACCTACAAAGTCACGATTGAATCGTTTCCCTACCTAACCAAGGAGTTCGAGATTGAAATTACGACACTCTGAACCCTACACACGCTTACGCCAACAAGCGTACCCAAAAATTGGCGACCAACTTGATGCGATCTTCAAGCTTGCAAAACACATGAAAGATTCGGGTGAAGAATTGCCCACTGAAGTAACCGAGTGGCTTGACCGTTGTCAGGCCGTTAAAGACAAATTTCCTAAGAGGTAATTAAGAATGGCATGGTATAGAACAGGTACAGTCACAGTCACGAACGGCTCGACCACGGTAACTGGCGCGTCAACCGCGTGGGTTGCGAACGTCGGCATTGGGGAGGGCTTGCTCGCTCCTGACGGACGCATTTATGAAATCACAGAAGTTGTTTCAAACACTTCCCTGAAAATTAGTCCTGCGTATCTTGGCAGCGGCCAGTCTGGACAGGCATACACAATCGTCCCCACGCAATCTTATATCAGAGACTTAGCGGCACAAGCAGCAGACCTCATCAACCGCTACGATATGTCAAGTTTTGGACAAGACTTCAGCAAAGCATCCAACCAAAACCAAGCACTGCAAAAACTTGGGCTGGATAACCTAGGCACTGCTGCAACTCGTGATGCAACTACGAGCGCAACTGATAACACATCTGGTCGTGTTGTTTCTGTTCAAGGTAATAATGGCTGGATGGGGCTGGGTGGGTCAGCATATCCAATGGATAATTTCGCGGCAGTTGTCCCGAGTGGCTTCGTCAGAGGGACCAAATCGAATAACCCAGAACTGCCTTCGGATTTACCAGGATCGTCGTCGACTTTCCAAGGAGCAATTGCTGTGAAATCATCGAGTAGTTTTACGGGTTATTTACTTATACCAGCGGGGTTGGGCGGAAGCGCGTGGAAAGGAGGCTCTGATGGATCGTCGGTCCAGTGGCATATGCTTCTAGACACCGGTAACACCACCGTAGACGGCTCTGGCTTCATCAAAGAAGCATCACCAATCATCGAGCTTTACGACGATCGTATCGATGCGAAAGGCTTTCACAATGAAACGCCATCGATGACAAAACTGAATGATGGTGTGTACCAAATTACTGGTACCAGCGGCTTGGCGCAAAAGGGCTGGTATATCGAAACTCCACAAGACAGAAACGGAAATAAGTATTTTAACTGTGATTGGGAACAAGACGTTACACCAGAAGTTGATGATGATGGCATGGTCGATGAGTCAGCAGACGTAACGCTCACGATTCGCACATACGAGCGCGTATGGAACCCTGCGACGGGCTTGTGGGAAAATGGCGATCCTGTCGATATCGAGCATAGATTTATTAGTCTGCGATTTGTCGAAGTGCGTCAAGATGATGATGATGAGGATGTCACCGATGCTGAGTGAGTTCAACCGCACTCACTTAGAACATGCTGCCTGTGCAGTGCTTATGCAGCTTGCTGTGTGGGCACTCACAGGAAGCATTTGGGCGGGAGCCGCCGCTGGCACGTTCTTTTTCATTGGGCGCGAACACGCTCAGGCAGAAATGAGGGTACCACCCAGCCAGTCCCTGCGTGAATTCCGCGCGTTCTCAAAGTGGCGCTACTGGGGCTGGGACAGTGTGCTGGATTTTGCTGCTCCACTTGTAGCTACTGTGGTCGTCGCTGCTCTTTGGCGATGGCCCAATACATGGCTGACAATCTGACGCCCCGCAAGGGGCTTTTTTATGCCTGAAGGAAAATAAATGTGCGAGAAAAACAGTGAGCGCTTAGCCGGACTAGAGAAGCGCATGGATAGACTTGAGCGTCAAGTTGACTGCATCAAGCATGATACGGGTGACTTGGTTGATACGTTCAAAGCCGCGCAAGGTGGCTTTCGAGTTTTGACATGGCTGGGGAAACTGGCGGCGCCACTGGTGGCAATTGGTGCGGCATGGGCAAGCATTAAGACGGGACTGTGGAAATGAAGAAACTGACAGGATTCTGTGATCGTTATTTTGTGCCCGATTGGCGAGATGCGAAAAAATGGTATTCGGTTTGGGCGTTCGTTGTGATCGGACTGTCTGAATCACTTGAAGGCCTGTGGCTTTGGATGCCTGCTGACCTGAAGGCACACATTCCAATCGAGTGGATGCCTAAGGTTGTAGTGCTGGTTGCCGTCGTTGGTTTGCTTGGGCGGCTGGTGAAGCAAGGGGATAAAGATGGGAATTGACTTAAACAAGCCAATCATGAAGCCAGTTGAAACATTCAACGACCAGTTGATAGGCATGCTTCGCAGTGAAGAGGGTGAGGTACTGCACGCATACCAAGATAGTTTGGGGTTCTGGACTATCGGCGTTGGAAGACTGATTGATCGGCGCAAGGGTGGTGGAATTAGTCCAAAAGAATCTGATTATTTGCTTCAAAATGATATTGAAAACATCAGGCTCTCATTGGCTGTTGCCCTGCCCTGGTATGACGATCTGGACGACGCACGCAAGGCCGTCATCGTTAGCATGGCATTTCAGATGGGTGTGGCAGGTCTTATGGGATTCAAGAACACGCTTGCAATGATTGAGCGTGGTGAGTACGAATCTGCAGCTGATGGCATGATGAACAGTCTATGGGCTAAACAGACACCGAGCCGAGCCAAACGTCATGCGGAACAAATGCGCACTGGGGAATGGTATGAGTACTGATCTTTTAACTGCGTTGGGCGCTACTGGAGCAATGGTCGTTGCGTTCCTATTGGCTTTCTTTTCTGGTAAGCGAGAAGGCAAACAGCAAGCTGAACGTGAGCAAGAAAAAGCCCGGTTGGATAACCTGACAAAACTGAATGAGGTGGATAATGGCCTGGCTAAAAAGAGCGATGATGATATTCGCCGTCGTCTCGGTGACTGGGTGCAGCGCGACGGTGACTGATACTTCTTGCGACTGGACGTTCTATATCCGACCGACCGCCGATGATGTGGCCGGCGTGTCGGATAGTCTTGCACGTCAGATTGTTACGCATAACGAACGTCGAAAGGTGGTGTGTAAATAAAATCTATTCAATCTCAATAATACTGACCAAATCTTGACCACAATAGGCGAAAATTGACCATAATAGGTGCAAAAGCGAAGCCGTTGAGAGATCGACTGTCTTCGCAAGCTGTTGAAATTGCTACGCTTTTGCTTCTATGTACTTATAGGTCCTAT
>NZ_JBMERD010000032.1:0-5311 GCF_048820935.1 Orrella sp. 11846 | reverse complement strand
ACTCACACCAAGGCTGTGGAAGCAGCACTTCGCTGACCAGCCCTTAACCTCGCAAGTCACAATAATCTGACAGACGATATCCTGCTCAGCAAGTATGCATCATCTGACGTGTGGTGTCATCACGCCGATGCGGTGGCGCTTACGTTCAAGGCTAGGTAGCTTAACGTTAAAAAATCAGCCAATCATGTTTCGGTACATAACTTGACTTTGGTTCCTACTCTTGATGCCTTTCCGATTCGCTTAGTAAAGGATTTTATAACAAATCTCAATAATTAGATAGGTATCGTGTTAACGTGTTAGCACAACGTGAGAATGTCCGGTTCAGTCGTGTTAATGACACCATGAAGGCGGGCGAGGATGACGATCATGATGAGCGAACAAGAAGTAAGCAGGCTGCCCTGCCCTGTGTGCCAACATAGACCTGAGCCACATGATTTTGAGATAACGTATATATCAGGGCGCTCAGGAGATCAAAAATGCCAAAGCCAATCACCGTTGTTGACTCGATGGTCAAACCCGATCCAGCACTTGAAAAACGGACTCGCCGGGTCTTTACGGCTGAATGCAAACTATCGATTCTTCAGAAAGCTGATGCTTGCAAGCATGGTGAACTCAGGTGACCCGGCCACTATTGAGAAATGCATCAACTTCCCAACTCTGTCGCGGGTCATTGAAAAAGCAATTTAATTATTAAATAAGCGGCTCAAATGAGGCTGACAAGTTCCACAATCAGCTAAAATCTAGATTGTTCAAGGTTCCCCGTGCGACAGTTCAGGGTCAAATGAGGGAACTTATGTATTTTAGAAATAGGAATTAGACACATGATCTGGACAAATGATGATCTTGAGGCGTTATATCTAGACATATGTAGGGATATGTCTGTTGAGAAGACGTATCGCGAAAAACTGTACCTTACTGCAAATCGATCTAAAAATCCGACTGAGTTGGCAGCGCTTGGATTATTTCTAGCCAAATCGAAAAAACTCAATCTTTCACATAAAGTTGCATCTTGCGTCGTTTTTATTTACAAATGCATTGAACAAGAGCAAGTTGATGTTCTACAGAATAATTTCTGTTTTATTGAACATTTAGAAGCTGATATTTTTCGTAGTATAAATTATTCAGAAGAATTTAAAGCTACTAAAGATGACTATCGTCAAGTATACTTATCCATCTTGACAGCTAAATGGCATGCTGAAATTTTTCTACAGAAAAATCCAATCAAAACATATGAAAAAGTCATTTCATTCGCAAAGAATATAATTTCAACAAGAAATAGAATAACGCTATCACAAAACATTGGCAGTTGTCTTTTAGTTTACGCCTATTTCCTTTTCTCTCAAGGTGATTTTAATCATGCCAGAGAGGTTATAAATTTTCTTTGGAAATTTTATTGTAACTCTGTTAAATTGTTGGACGAGGAAGTCTTTCCGGCATCGCAACACATGGGGGATCTCGCAAGGTTTTCAGTGATGGCTAAGTCCGCATGTGTGGGTCGTGAATGGATAGATAATAAACCTAAACGCGAAAACTTTTGGAATGCTAGGAGAGTAATGTCTATTACTAGCCGAGTAAAGTTAATCGATGACAACTTATTTTGCAAGAATTTTGAAATATTTTTGTCAAACAAGTAAGAGAATGACGAATAAATCCCTGTCCCCAAGAATACATAAGGAAACTCTGAATAACTCCGTGTGACCTATGTGAGGCGTCACGGTATGATTTGGATGTCGCCTTCTATCAATGAGTGATCACGTCATGAGCCAGTTGAGTTTTTCTGATTTTGAGCACAGTACGAAACGCAAACAGACTCGCCGGGAGAAGTTTCTTCTGGAGATGGATCAAGTGATTCCTTGGAGCCGTTTGCTCGCATTGATTGAGCCTGTTTACCCTAAAGGTAGAACTGGTCGACCGCCGTACGCACTTGAAGCTATGCTGCGTATCCATTTCATGCAGCAATGGTTTGCACTCAGCGATCCAGCCATGGAAGAGGCACTATACGACAGCTACTGTATGCGCAAATTCGCTGGACTGTCTTTGTCTATGGGCGGCATTCCGGATGAGACGACGATCTTGAATTTTCGTAGACTGCTTGAAACACATGATCTTGCAGAACAGTTTTTTGCAACGATCAACGATTTGCTGACTGAGCAAGGTTTGATGCTGCGCCAGGGGACAATCGTGGACGCTACGATCATCAGCGCTCCCAGCTCGACAAAGAACTCCACACGCTCCAGAGATCCAGAGATGCGGTCGACGAAGAAAGGCAATAACTGGCACTTTGGCATGAAGGCACATATCGGTGTTGATTTTGCAACGGGATTTGTTCACACAACGGTTTGCACGTCTGCCAATGAGCATGATGTGACGCAAACACACGCATTGCTGCATGGTGAGGAAGAGTATGTGTTCGGTGATTCAGGTTACATCGGAGCAGAGAAACGCCCTGAACTTGAGGACGTCGATGTCGAGTGGCATATTGCGATGAAGCCCAGCCAACGACAAGCGATCAAGGATGAGGAGGCTCGTGAGCTTACGGGCGCCGTTGAACGAACCAAGGCTTCAATTCGTGCCAAGGTAGAGCATGCCTTTCGTATTCTCAAGTGCCAATTTGGCTACCGAAAAGTGCGCTACCGGGGCTTGCTCAAGAACACCGCGCAGGTCGTCACGCTACTGGCGCTTGGAAATATCTGGATGGCCCGAGAAGATTTGATGGGAGGCATGGGATAAATCCGCCCAAAATGGGCAAAAAGCCCCAGTTTAGGGCTTGTAAGGGTCAGATTTTCTCAAGACTCGTCATTTTTGACTATAAAAGCAAGAAATATTGAGCCCGCTTGAACGAAACCTTTTTCCTACGTCAAAAACACGAGTAGTTCAGAGGTTCCTTGAAATGCAAAAACAAGTAAAACAAACTCAGAAATTAAATAAGTTTTATAAATATATGGATAATTACGAATTTCAGTATAAAGAAAACAGAGAAAAACTTGCCTTGATGAAAAGGAGAGATTTAGTTGGGTCCTTAGGGGCGTTGGATTTTTTGATTAAAAACGAAATTCAGCTTAAAAAGCATTTTTCTTCTTCATCCAAACAACTCAAATCACCAATTGTGTCGTATTGTATACCATTAATGGGACGCTTAAGTGACATACAAGAGACATTGCAATACAATTTAACTCAGCATCATGATATGTCTGTTGTTGTTGAGTTTGTTGTCATCTTATTTAATGATTTTGATGGTGTTAGTTTTGAATGGATAACTAAAAATTTTTCAAATCATATAAAAAATGGACTTTTAAAAATAATTAACTCATATGATCTTGATTCTTGGCATTTTGGAAAAGCTAAAAATGCTTTCGTAGGAAATATAAATGGAAGTATTTATTCAAGTCTAGATGGTGATAATTTCGTTACTCGTCATGAAACATTTCGTCTGCTAGAGATTAATCGAAAATATAGAAACCATTTTCTATTACATCATTTTTCAGGAAAATGGGGCGATGGAACCAGTGGACGAGTTAGCGTTCCAAGCTCGATATATTCACGCATAAAATATGATCCTCTGTTGCTTCCTCGACAATTTGATGAGATTGATTTTATGATCAGAGCGCTTCGAGAAGATCCAACATTGCCATTTCTTTGTGTAGACATAAATTCGCACATGTTTGTTAAGTCAAAATTTGCAAACGATATTTATACACAAGAAGAATTAAAAAATGATATCATTCAAATAAAAGAATATGAAAGAAAGCTTCCAGCAAACCCTAAAGGATCAAATTACGTAGAAGCACTGCCATATTTAGAACAATTTGGACGTATTAATGCTACGCTTTGTGCGCTTAGCGGCAAAATTGATTCTCAGTATCAGAATCTTCTTGAAAATAGATTACAAGACTCTAAACAAAAACTGATTGAGCTATTGCCAATCAAAAATGCATTAGATATTTTTTTCTACAAACAAAAAAAAGAAACCATCCTTTCTAAACATAAGTTTTGTGTTTTTTTAGTTGTGAAAGACGAAGATATTTTCTTGCAAGATCTTGTAAAGCATTATGAAAATCTAGGTGTTACTGATTTTTTCATTATAGATGATAATTCTAAAACTCCGGTGCAAAATGTTTTGAGACAAAACAATGTACATGTTTTTGTACCCAAGATTGGTCGTTTCAAAAACTTCAAAACAATTTGGATTGAAGTATTGATTAATTATTTTCTTGATACTAATGATTGGTACCTGACAATTGATGCTGATGAGTTTATAGAGTTGCCGTCTAAGTATAAATCGTTTCTTGATCTAACTAAACATCTTGATGAGATTGGCAAAATATTTATGCCAGGTCTGTTAGTTGATTTAGTTCCAAATCCTTCCATCAATTTAAATGATATAAAAAACAATTATAAAAATTATCTTACTCATTTTTTGCAACTAAAGACACCTGTGTCGAAAGAATATGAAAATATCTCATCTATTAAATGGGCATTCGGCCCTTATGCCGACATTTCTTGGAAGCATGATATACGATATCATTTGTATCAAACTATAGATTGTTTAAGAAAAATACCGTTAGTGAAACACACAAAATTTCGACATCTTCATCAAGGATTTCATACGTTGTACATTAATGATCACAAGTGTAAAGTTTCTGATAAAATTTGGGGAGATGATTATTTAATTATTTATCATTATAAATTCGCAAAACAATTTGATGAATCATTACGTTTACAAAGTAAATTACTTGCTTCAAATTATTTTGACCGTACAGAAAAAAACATTTTGAAATCACTGGAAACTACACCAGATCAGCTTATGGCCAAAATAAAGATTTTGCAAAATCAGTTAGTCTCGAAGGTTAAGGATATGTAAAATGAAATATCCTAGAGAAAGTACAGCTTGGTGCGACAGCCCAGCTTTAAATATGTAATAATGAGCGGCCCAACAAGACCTTGCGCGGTATGACCTCAAGGTCGTCTCGAATAATCTCTGATTTTTAAAAAATCATTTTCGCAATCGATTGATTTTGAAACACAATTTTCATAAAATAGGATTTTTTATATGGGCACCTCGAACAACCCTCGATTTTTGGGTAGTGAATTAAAACATAAAAACTTCTTTATGGAAAATTGATTAAAATTACTTTTTTGATCAGAATTAGGCTGACTTTTGCCTGATTGAGGCTTGAATTGCGCTTTTTAGGCGCAATTCTGCCCCGCCAAGCCCTATATGGGCGCACCTCGGCCACCATTTGTCGCGACCAAATAGAGGAAACTCTGAATAACTCCGTGTGACCTATGTGAGGCGTCACGGTATGATTTG
>NZ_JBMERD010000031.1:0-6890 GCF_048820935.1 Orrella sp. 11846 | reverse complement strand
AAAGAGACGCAACTGGATCTATTTGGTACACGCACCAGCTGCCGCCGATTCATCGCCAACTGGTTTCGGATCATGCTCTCTGCACTTGCTTACACGCTGATGCAACGCCTGAAAGATCTGGCACTAGCTGGCACAAAACTGGCCAATGCAACAACCTCAACCATTCGGGTTCGACTGCTCAAAATTGGTGCTGCCGTGGTTCGCAACACCCGTCGAATACGCATCATGTTTGCGTCACATCACCCGCTACAAGACATTCTTGTGCGTGCTGTTCGAGCCCTGTCCCCCTAATCTCAAAAAGAGTGTTTCCCGGGCACGATGACGCTCCCGGGGTAAGGGGAAATTGCGTTTAAAAATCGCGAAACTCAATCGAATAACGCGCAAACAACACCGAAATACTGAATCGTACGAAAAGCTCAAAGCAAAGCACTACAAATCACAGTTTCAGGCTGCATGATGAAATTTGCGGGTTAGTAGCAATACTGTTTAATTAGTAATATTTCAGTTATATTTGTGCTAAATCATCAACGTGAGTATGATAATGGCACGGACAAAAGCAACCCTTGGCGAAGGCGCCCGATTAGCCGACTATCTGATGTTAGGCTACCTTGCGATAGATTGTCCTCTTGACAAGGTTCGAGAGGTTTTGCAGGAGCATGACAGACTCAGCTAACGACGGCGTGGTCTGCCTCATGAGGTTTTGGTTTATCTTGTGATGTGTCTCTGCCTGTATCGTCAAGCTGCCTACGAGGAAGTCCTTCATATCGTGATCGAGGGGTTGCGACGAATCTATGGCGATCAGGTGCGAGATATTGCGGTCTCGAAGGGCGCAATCTCGATTGCACGGACACGTGTAGGACCTGATGTCTTCGAGAGTCTTTACCGTTCTCAAGTCAAGCCTTGTGCGCCTGCCGAGATGAGCGGTTGTTGGTATCGTGGCCTACGGGTAGTGGGCCTCGATGGCAGCACGATGGAAATGCCTGAGGAGAAAAGCAATGCGGCCTATTATGGGCATCCTGGTGCTTCACGCGGCGCCGCTGCGTTTCCACGGCTACGATTTTGCACACTGGCTGAGTGCGGTACGCACACATTATTTGGGGCACGAATGGGCCCATACAAAGTCAGTGAGCACGAATTGGCTAAGGATGTACTCCAAGACACGACGTCAGATATGATCGTGCTCGCTGATCGAGGATTCACTGGCTACGATTTGTGGCAATGCGCTCAAGCCAACGGAGCACGCTTGCTTTTCCGGGCACGTGACAGTCAGGTTTTTCCAGTACATACGGAACTTGATGATGGCTCTTATCTCACTAAGCTTTATGCATCACCTAAAGCTCGACGACGCAATGAGGGCATTGTCGTGCGGATCGTCGAATACCGACTTGGCGGCAGCGACCAAAAATATCGACTGGTGACTAACTGGTTGGAGCATACGCAAGCACCGGCAGAGGAGCTCGCCGCACTGTATCACCGACGTTGGCGTATTGAAGTCGCCATTGGTGAGCTTAAAACCCATCTTTGGAATGGAACAGCGTTGCGCAGCAAAACCCCTGATCTGGTCTGCCAGGAATTCTACGCACTGCTGATTGCACATGCAGCCATACGTAAGCTAATGACGCACGCCGCACAAAAAACCAACCAAACCAGTGAAGACTTATCGTTCATACATGCTGTACAGGTCTTGCGCCGCAGGCTGCCGCAAGCAGCTTTCCCCCCCTCAAAATAAGGAAAGTTGGTTGAACAGCCTCTTATATGAGCTTGCTCGTGGGCGAGCGGTTCGCTCCCGTGGGAAAACAAACCCACGAGGTGTAAAGCGAAAAATGTCCAGTTATCCACTTCGTGCGCGAGGTTCGCCCTTAAATCAAACTGTTCAGTTTGATGTTCACATAATTACTAATTAAACAGTATTGGGGTTAGTAGGAATTTTTTCTTTTTCGATGCGTGCGAGGTGATTCTTCCACCAGTCACGATTGGGTTTGGTGATCGACATAGGTCGCCCTCCTGATGATGACAATGGTGTCAATCATCGGGCAGACGAAATCAATCAACAATCATGTGCTAGATGGCGCGCTTACGTTCTTCAAGTGGGTCAACGAATGTCTGTCGGATGTCACACTCTTGCCCAGCAGCCCCTTTGCCAAAGCACTGAGCTATACCCATCCACGCAAAACGTCCTTGAGTGTCTTTCTGACGGATGCGGCTGTCCCACTAGACACGAACTACATTGAACGTGCCATCAGGCCAACCGCAATAGGCAGGCGCAATTGGATGTTCGCTTGGACCGAACTCGGCGCAAAGCACATCGGCATCATGCAGAGCCTGATCTCCACATGCCGTTTGCACGGTATCGACCCGTACACCTACCTGGTCGATGTGTTGCAACGCGTTTCAATGCAGCCAGACAGACAGGTCCACACCCTCACACCAAGGCTGTGGAAGCAACACTTCGCTGACCAGCCCTTAACCTCGCAAGTCACAATAATCTGACAGACAATATCCTGCTCAGCAAGTATGCATCATCTGACGTGCAGTGTCATCACGCCGATGCGGTGGCGTACATGGACGCCCCTGTTTTGCCAAGCCTTCAATCGTTAATGGTAAGTAGGGAGAGATTGCAGCCGTACATTCGGACTTTTTGTGTGGCTAAGCGCCACTGTCCCTGATGGTATCTGCTGGTTGGCTCCTCTATCGCTTACACGCACTCAAGGTGCTTGCCACCACTCGGGCTTTGCCAACCACGGTCTGACCTGTCTTGCCATCAATTTCATGATTGCCTGAGCAATTGGTGGGGTGTACCTCCCTGTATAAACTTGACTAAACCTTTGTTACATCATCGTGATGTCATTTAATTTGACCGGCTCGATTACGCAGCGGTTTTTTTGGCGTAATCGGGTCGGAATTCACGTCCGTGCACAAGCAAAGCCCAGACAATCCTGACAGTCTTATTAGCTTGCGCAACCACAGCCACGTTCATCGGTCGCCGCTCGATCAATTTCTTTAACCAAAGATCTGGATCAGTTTTTCTACCGATGTGATAAGCGACAGCCCGAGCACCGTGGACAAGCAGTTTTCGTAGGTACGCATCCCCTCGTTTGCTGATGCCCAGCAAGGTCTGTTTGCCGCCTGTGGAGTGCTGTCGTGGTACCAAGCCAACCCAGGCCGCCAGCTCTCGACCACTCCTAAAATTGCGAGCATCTCCGATGGTGGCAACCATCGCAGTCGCAGTGATCATTCCGATCCCTGGGATTTGAGCCAAGCGTTGACTGTCGTCGTTCTGACGGTGCCAAACTTTGATTTGTTCTTCCAGTATGTCGATTTGCTGATCTAACCAATTCAGATGCTCAAGTAATTGGTCAATCAATCGTCTGAAGAGGCCAGGCAATTCAATCGTGCCATCTTCAATGAACTCTGGAACCCTCGTGCGTAAATGATGAATACCTTGTGGGACGATCAAACCAAACTCCGCTAACAAACCACGGATCCTATTGCCAGTGGCTGTTCGATCACCAATGAATCCTTCCCGTGCTCGGTGTATGGAGAGCATGGCTTGTTGTTCTACATTTTTAATGGGCACAAAGCGCATTGTGGGGCGAGTGACTGCTTCACAAATTGCTTCAGCATCAGCCGCGTCGTGTTTATTGCTTTTGACGTATGGTTTAACAAACTGTGGGGAGATCAGCCTGACCTCATGCCCTAGGCTCTGTAATTGACGAGCCCAGTGGTGAGCACTGCCGCAAGCTTCCATACCAATTAAACATGGTTCCAGATTGGCAAAGAACACCATCACCTGATCACGCCGGAGTTTTTTGCGTAAGACGAGCTTGCCATCGGTATCAGCACCGTGGACCTGAAAAACATTTTTTGCCAAATCAAGGCCAATTGTCGTAATCTTCATGATGGACGCCCTCCTGAGCAGCGTGATTGGTTAAACACCCTCACTGTAAGGCACTTTGATGCCGTAGCCTTAGGTAGGGGCGTCCATACCATTGCTTACGAAGTCAGGCCTAGGTCATGAAGGCCTCAACAATCACGACCGGCTTCACAATGATCCTCTGATACAAACCGTAGCTGGTCGGATTCAGCGATTGGCCAGCAGTTCAACATTTTATCGCTTTGAGGCCAGCGTGACTCATAAGGAGATCGTGGCCTTGAACCAAGTGTTGTTGGAGCAATTCAACACCAACTGTTTCCGGATCGTGCTCTCTGCGCCCTAGCAGACAGTAAGCATCATACTTGCATGCAGCATCACGCCAGTGCGTTAACACTCACCTAAGAACAGAATCGAAATCTCATTCTTTGCGGCAATCAAAGCTTGCTGCGTCTCGCAACCAAACTACGTTACGAGACGCTAGATGGCTTCAAACTGGTGCTTGATTAGCCACCATTTCCATCGTTACCAGTATTCTTAGTGTGTTGGATGAAATCTTGGATGAACTGAGCCACTGTATCAGCATCATAATTTTCCAAGGTTACATTCTGCAACACGATTTTCTGGTTTGCGCCATCGGCCACGTTCCCATCCGTGTTGACATTGATCACAGTGTCTGCACCACTCTTTTCAATGGAGAGATAGTCTGTAATCAGCTTATCTTCATCGACTGTGAACAGATCTTTCAGATCAATTTTGTCTTCACCGTATGGATTGTCGACACCACCCAGGCCAAAGTCCATGATGGTATCGGTAGCAGGTGTATCTATGGTTCCCTGATCTCCGTCATGCCAGACAAATGTGTCATCACCAGCACCTCCGAAGAGAATATCATCGCCGGCACCGCCAATAATTGTGTCATCACCTCCTTGACCATAAATGATGTCGTCACCAGCACCACCATCAATCACATCCGCACTACCACGAGCATCATCAGGTTTGTTGAACTCTTCGTGGTGCTCTCTAATGTAGTTGTATAGATCTTCATTGCTCGGAGCTTTGCCATCCGTAATCTCAAGATATTTCTTGAGTGCACTCAAGCCAGAGCCTGCAGGCATATACGAAGTGCTGTTTTCATCAAAGCGACCAGCCCATGTCAGATGATCGGTATTGATCACATCACCAAAGATAATATCGTGACCATCACCACCGAAAATCACATCGGATCCCACATATTCAAGATCTGTGGAAACACTACCACCCTGTAATGCAGCAGCAAGATCTTCAGCGGTATTCACAATATCAGGCTGGCCAACAGCCGCATTGCTTAAAGTACCTGCTGCAATTCTATTGCTATTGGTTTTACTACCGTTAAAATTATATTCACTATCAATCGTAATACTACCAACGCCTGCTGTATCCGTGTTATCGAAAAACTGTAACACAGTGTGATTGATATCATCACCAATGCCAATTGCATGTACTTTCGACTTCGTAGTTAGCTCTAAATACTTATCGTGTCCTTGTTTAAAGGACTGAAAGTCCATCTGACCACCACCACCTTTTGGATACTTATACCAGCTTTGGTTGGAAGAACCGTAAAAAGTTGGAGTTCCATCAGTCAGGAAGTACGTCAAATTCTCGTACGTATAAGTCTTTCCACCGTCGGTAAATGTAACAGGCTGATTATTAAACCAATTGATAGTTTTAATAAACGCATCTTCATAGTTTGTGCCACCATCAGCTTTTAGAGCTTTAATAGCATTAACCAAGGTATTTGCATTCGATGCTGTCAAGTTTTTTATCGTAATCGGCGCCTTTGCGAGCGAATTGAATTCAATCAACGATACGTTCACGACACCATCATGATTCTTGATGTCATTGACAAAATTCACAAGTGCATCGATCGTCAGATCCATGCGTGAAATTGCCGCACCATTTCGTCCAGGCTTATAAGAACCAGACGCGTCCTTCATACTGCCTGAAGTATCAACAATCAGCGCAATATTGTAGTTGACACCTGCTTCCACCGTTGTAACCGATCCGCCTGGGTCTCCCAGAATAATGTCATCTCCCGAGCCACCGTCAATCACCTTGCTCGTGCCAGGACCATCATCTTTATTGGTTCCTATAACGAGCTCAGCTGGGGACAGCACTAATCCGGCATCACCAAGATTCACATCTTCATAATTACCATTGACTTCAGTAATCTGGACATCCAGCTCAGTGCCAGCCTGTGCAGTTACGGTTAACGTGCCTCTTCCATTCTCATCGAGATCAACCGTATATTCAGTACCATTTACGTCCACTTTGGCTGTTGGTGTATTGCCAGCAGCGATCCAAGAAGGATCTGGCACATTGTCAGTCTGAATCTCAAGAAGAACTTCTGCATCTTGATTAAATGGTAGTGAAGTACCATCCTTCACTACTTCTTTATAAGTTACAGAATGCACCAAATAATCAGAACCCGCACCTACCGCAGTAAATTCTGCTGACTTGAATGATTGACCATCCCAAAGTTCAAATGTATAAGCCAAATCAACATTATCTGTACCACCTGGCGCATTGACTGTCTTCC
The DNA here is from genome assembly GCF_048820935.1 of Orrella sp. 11846. Taxonomy (NCBI): domain Bacteria; kingdom Pseudomonadati; phylum Pseudomonadota; class Betaproteobacteria; order Burkholderiales; family Alcaligenaceae; genus Orrella; species Orrella sp. 11846. The sequence continues at coordinate 441 of NZ_JBMERD010000031.1, read as the reverse complement.
TCAAGTTACCAGCCGAATCATAATATCTGACCGTAGCTTCTGTATTACTGCCACCACCAGACACAATGGCATAACCAATGGCAGAGCCATTCACATCAAAAAACTCAACCTTTGCACTTTCTTGATTATGCCGCCACGCAAACTGCACATCAAATGTTTTAACTTCATTGTTGAATGCAACAATCAGCTTTTCACTCTTGCCCTGTTCATTTACACCAAGCTCTTTGGGATCTCCGCTGTATTGTTGATCAACTTTTCCGTTGTCTGTTTCGTTCGAACTAAGCACACCAAAACCAGCTGGAGTACCATTCTTTGAAACCCTAGCAGGGTTGCCATTACCGTCAAGCGCACTCACAGTAAAGCTTTCGGAACTATCAACATTATCTTTTGTGATCGTCGATGTTTTAACGATGGTCGCGTTGATCGTGACATTTGTGGGGT
>NZ_JBMERD010000030.1:0-6946 GCF_048820935.1 Orrella sp. 11846 | reverse complement strand
GTCTTTTGGGCGGCGGTGCATGGTTGCCACCGGAAACAAAATTTTCAGGGCTGATTGCCAAACGAGTCGTGATGAATGCATATTCCAAACCCCCAGTCAGCGTTACCCGTCCGTCCATGCGCGGAGTTTGTAGTTTGGAATCATCCGATTCTGGTGGTTCAGGCAGTGGCCAGACCGTGCATCACGGCAAGAGTCGACTGGTGAACTAAGCTCACACAAACTGTTACTTAGGGGCTCGTGTATAGCGAATGCGATGCACGGGCGGCTTGTACATAAACACTTGGTAAGACGATTCCTTTTTGTGCCAACTTGTCCGGGCGAAGCGCGAGGATAAAATGCTCGCTGTTTTGACCAAGACTCAGTTCGGAATTTGGGTGTAACAATATGTTTGTGGCCATTGCTGTGGCTTGTTGTCCCAATCCCTCGCCTGAAGGTACGACTGCGATTGCACCACCGTCAATTACAAAGCTTTCGCGAATGCCAAGTGCAAGAGGTTTGGCGTGTGTTTGCGTCCAGAGCCCCAGTTTGCGTGGATCAGCAACTGCTGAGCCGTCTTTTTGTTCAGCCAATCCAGACAAACTTAGCACAATTAAAATGTCGGCATCCTTGGCATCGTACACGGCTTGCTCCCATTCATCACGGTCTTGTGCAAGCGTGACGTCGAGTAGAGTGTGCGCACCCCAGTCATATGCGAGTAGTTGTTCACGTTCAGCGCGTCCCGTTTGGTTATCGATGCCGATGCTATGAATTTTTAAAGGTTGTTTGCGAGCGTACTGAAAGAGTTGCTTAATGGCATCGAGCGGGAGGGTTTCACGCACACCAGTTACGTTTTGTGCAGTGTCATAGCCATAGGTTTGCGGGTGCTCGGCCGTGGCGTAAACAATGTGGATGTTGTCCTGATCGACGTAATATCGCCCCACAAAATCTTGAGCTTCTTCGCCGACAATGAGTAAAACATCGGGTTGCCATTGGTCGATCACAAGTCGTGCGCGTTGGGCGCTCGCTGCCCATTCGTTGGGACTGGGGTTATCAAACGGCACAAACGTCATATAGTGCCAGCGTTGTGCCAAGGGAACACGGACTGTCTCCAAAACACTGCGCACACCACGATTAAACGATTGCTCCCAACGGTCGGCCTCTGAATAACTGTGTAACACCATGATTCGAGGTTTCTGATGGTTGAATGTAATCAGAGAGCCAGCCAAAAGCAGCACAAAGACGCAAATCAGCGTGAAAATGAGCTTGTTATGTTTCATTATTGAAGCCCTAGCCACTGCCAATAGGGAATGCTCGCAAACGCAAGGACGACACGGGCAAGATTAAGCAATAGGTTGTATCGCATAAAGGTCTGACGCTCAAAGTTTTGACTCATGCCGGCATTCACGGCTTGTTGATACGTTGAGTTCTGATATGGCATAAACCAGATATCAGAAAAGAGTGATGAGAGAAACACAGTGATCCAAGGATGAATTCCTAGTTCAATCCCGGTTGGTAAAAGAATGGTGACGGCGAGAATCATGCCAGCTGTTAGCGGTAAGGCTAAACGCAGCCCGACGGTGACCACAAAAGCCAGGATGATAAACAATGATAAGCGTTCATCCATCCATTGCAGGCTGTGGCTGATTCGACCAAACAGGAGTGTGTCCAGTCCAAGGTAAGTGATGGAGTCGGTGATTCCATCTAAAGACAGCAAAAAGAAAATCATCGGCCATTCAATTTTCCCTTGAAAGGACTTTTTATCGAATAGACCCAGTGCAAGTAACGACACGAGCACAAGTCCAGATAACCAAGCTGCTTGCGATTGGTGCCATTGGGGTGTGACCGATCCCAGCAAAAACACGATGAATGCAAACGCGGCAACCCATTCGGAGGTTTGTAGCTTTCCCATGACTTTGAGTTGACGAACAATACGGTCTTTGGGCAAAACTTTCGGTTGATGCGCAGACAACCAACGCCTACGCATAAACCAAAAGTGCATTGCCGATAAGCCCAGTGCTACCACGAGAGCACTAAAAAACCATGAAGAACCTTGGAATTGTTCACGCACCTGGCTAGGCATCATGGAAAACGCAGCCAAGTTCGAAGATTTAGCCGTTAAGAAAATTGGCGCAAATAGGGTGGCGCCGGTAAAGGTTGAGATGGCGAGCGCGCTAGACTCTGGACTTTTAGGGCGCAGCTTTAAGCTGCTATTCATTTCCTGATAGAGCGGCAACATCAGTGACATTCGTGCACTGGCTGAGGGCATGACAATCGACAATAATGCCCCAAAAAGACTTAAAGCCGTTCGGTGCCAGAAAGGACGGTCAGGTAAACGGATTAGCAGCCACAACATGAACCGATAAGCGAGGCCAGAACTTACCATCAAAGCAGAAATGGCATAAACGCCAAGCAACAGCATAAATGCTCGGGAATAAAACCCATGCAAAGCAACTCGAGGCGGAACAAGATCGACAAACAGGATGGCAACGACAACGATGAGTGGTGGAATAAACTCATCAATTAGCGAGAAAATCCACATCAGTACCATCATCGTGAACAGTCCTAGAAAGACTGAGCTGTGTGGAGGAAGAGCATATTGGAGACAAACTTTCCAGACAATCAAGGGTAGAACAATGGTTGTACACCAGCCCAACATCGCTTGATAGGGAAAGGCTGGCTTTGTTGATGCGGGTGGATCTGGGGGCTTGGCAGATTTGATGGGTGAATTAAAATTGCCGAGTCGTGCCGCAAGTGTTAGGAGTGCTCGGGAACGTAATTCGGGTAATGAGGTGGCGATGTCCTGTAAAGCACTGTGGTCAATACGGATTGCACAAACCGCTGTGAGCGCACGCACACTGGCGAGATATTTTCGTTGTTCAGGAGGTCCTTCAGAAAAGACTTCTTGCCCAATGCCATCAGAAGGATGTAACACAGGGTTTTCTCGGGCAAGATAGATGGCGCTGCCTTGAAGTATCCAGAGGTAGTGATCGGCAGTTTGATGCGCTTCAAGAAGCAGTTCGTCGGTTGCAAAGTGTTGGATTGTACTGGCAGCTAGTAAACGGGCTTTTTGTAAGGGACTGAGTTTGGCAAACAACGGGTGCGTGGAGATTGCATCGGCAATTGTGAGAGCATCGGAACGCGAACACGGGGCGGTTGTCGTCATGCGTGAAAGACCCTTGCATCTAAACGGATTATTTTTGATGTTTTGTGATGATCACAGCAAAGCGACCATTTGAATACTAAGTTTTTATGCAGGACAGGTCCAGATTTTCCTGAAAATCATTTTGAAAACAGGATCTTGAATGCATTCAGTCTACCTCAACTTGCCGGCTAGGCAATTAGGCGCTTCATTTAGCGTGAGCTTTAATCAAGGGCCTAAGTTCTGATCCCAAGTGACGGGGTTGTCGGGCCCGCAAGACGTGTGCCCATTGTCATCTGTACAGGTGATGCCAGGCAGATTTTCTAAGGTCTGAAGCTCAACACGTTCTTGGGTGGTGCAAGCAAATAGGAAAGGTGTCAGCAAACACAGTGACAGTAATTTTTTTATCATAGTGAGAAATTTAAGTGACATCAGGTTGCTTAAAAGTTTTACATACTATTGTTTTTATAATTATTTTTTTGCAAGTATTATTAAGAGTTATAAAAAAGAAATGATTCTACAGAATATCTTTAAATATTAAAAAATAGTATTAAAAAATCATTTGTGTGAATAGGTTGACAGTAAGAACGCCTATCGTCATGATCCGTTAGGCGTGCGCGGATATCGGATATATTGATTTTGATCAATATATCTTATTTAAGCTGAAAAAATTTTTAAGGGAGATTTGGTGGCTAAGGTTAACTAATTTATTTTAAGTTGAGTAGGCTAGCAAATTTATTTTAATGATATCAGCAGATGCTGATGATAAGCAAAAACTGGAGTGAGACATGATTCGACGTTTAGTGGGTGGAGTGTTGCTTTCTTTGTTTGGTGTTGCTGGCGTTAGTCAGGCGGCAAGTGACTGGCCTAATCGACCGGTTGAGCTCGTTGTGGCTTTTGCACCTGGTGGAAATACCGATATGGTGGCCAGAGTCGTGGCAGATGGGCTCACAGAAGCACTTGGGCAGCCTGTCATTGTCAGTAACAAACCGGGTGCCACAGGTCTGATTGGAACCAAACATGTGGCGGATTCAAAACCAGATGGCTATACCTATTTAGTGAATGTGACAGGACTTGTGATTAGCCCCCATGTTTTGCAAAGTGTTCCAGAAAACCTCCCATTTCAGTTGCAAGGTGTTTCACAGGTCTCTTCCATCCCGAAAGCCATTGTCGTGAATGCCGAGTTTCCAGCCAATGATTTTGATGGTTTGATTGAAGAAGCTCGTAAAAGAACACTGTCGTATGGCTCTTCCGGAATTGGTTCTGGCAATCACCTAACGGGTGAATTAGTGTCGATGATCGCGGGTGAACCCATGACGCACGTCACTTATCGTGGATCTGCACCGGCTTTGACGGATCTTTTGGCGGGTCGTATCGATGTTGTTTTTGATGATTTGCCCGTTGTTTTGCCATTGATCAAAGACAAAAAGCTCAAAGCCATTGCGATGCTGTCTGAAACACGCTCGCCTTTGCTGCCTGATGTGCCTTCAGTCGGTGAACAAAAACTGGATGATTTGGTCATCGAGCCTTGGAATGGTGTGATGGCGCCGTTGGGTGTAGATGCAGAGATCATTCAGAAAATGGAAGCTGCACTGGAAGAGGTCGTAAAAAGCCAAAAGTTCAAGGATCGACTTGAACAAAATGGTTTGAATGCAACGTATAAAAACTCGAAAGATTACGATGCCTATGTTCGTCAAGAATATGAGCGTTGGGGCGATGTGGTTAAAAAAGCGGGTATTCCTCGTCAGTAAAATGAAGCATCAACACAAGATAACGAAAGGATGTTTTTAATGCAAAAAGCAGAGATGAAAAAAATTTTTGAAGCCTTAGCAGCAGTTGATACACCAACCATTTGTAATGCACTCGAAGTTGTGATGGGCTGCCGAACAACAACAGGATTTACCTACGGAACACCGATTGCAGCACCCAAAGCGTTGCCGCCCATTGTTGGATTTGCACGAACCATGCGTTTCAGTGCGGCCAATCCATCCCCATTGAGTGCAGAGGAGGGCAAAAAAAACCGTCTGGCCTATTTCCGATATGTACAAGCACAGGATGGTGAGCCGGTCGTGCTCGTGATGGAGGACATTGATGAGCAGCCAGGGATTGGTTCTAACTGGGGTGAAGTCAATACGACCATTCACAGAGCATTGGGTGTGCAAGGTGTTTTGACCAATGGCTCAGTTCGCGATCTTGATATGCTCGATCCAGATTTTGCGGTCATTGCAGCCAGTGTGGGACCATCTCACGCACACGCACACATTGTCGATTTTAATGTGCCCGTGAAAGTGTTAGGTATGGCTGTAAATCCAGGTGACATCATTCATGCAGATTGCCATGGGGGTGTCGTGATTGATCCGTCGTTCTTACAGGATTTGCCTCGTTGCATTGAACTCGTCACGAAACGTGAACAACCACTTTTGCAAGCAGCGCGTAAACCTGGTTTTTCAGTGGATGACATTGCGAAAGCACTTCAGGACGCTCAGGACATCCATTAACAACGTTTTAATGGTTAGAAAATCAGATTGAATGCGGTTTTTCGACACATGTATTGTGGAGGGTCGCATTCATTCTGATTCGTCATTTTCTCTGAGATTTTTCGCTGAAATCAAGTTGAAAAATTCGATGTGTCGTGCAAAATTTCCAGACCAGGCCGAGTTGATAAGGATGCACGGCTTTGCCAGATTTCTTGCCAAATGATTTGTGCCGGAGGCGACAAAGCGCGTGCAGGTTGGCACAGCAATTGGATTTTCCTTTGAAGTTCGGGAGCATCCAGAAGTCGGTAATCCAAACCATCGTATATCAATCCTGACAAGCAAAGACAGTCAGAAGTCAGCTGTAGCGACTAAAGGGTGTCTCGAATAACCCCATTGAGGGTGCCGATTTCATAAAATGATCCCGTTGCTACCTTTTTGTCCGTAAGCACCCTGAAACCTAGTGCCGTCAAACTCGAACGCTTTGCCGATGAGCATCAGCGCGAGAAACTGGATCAGATCGGAGATCCCCTGACCAATATCGATGCGCTCCTGAACTTCAAAGCCCTGTCAGCACGGGTCGACAAGATTTCGCCTAAAAAGCGCACTTTCGGCACTTGCGAGGCAAAATCCTGATTTACGCTGAAATAGTACTTTCTGCCTGCTTTTTATAAAGAAACTTTTGCATCTCGGTCGGTGCCTCAAAAAATGAGGATTTGTTCGAGTTGCCCGGTACTGGGTGATTTTCTGGACAGTGCATAAATCGCTTCTTGAGCTTTGGCTTTGGGGTCACTTTTGGATCAAGTGGGGTCACAGGCTTTGGCATGACGTCCATTCAAATATCTACGTGCCCTGACTTCTATATTATCGAAACCATCAGTGGTTATTCAGCGACAATTAACTTTTCCGGCGCATTGACTCATCGTTTTTGTTACCCGCGATAAGCTGTTGCCTCATGGACTATGTTACCCATCGGATGGTCCGGCGGGAGCACACCATGACAAGCTCGCTGAATGTGATGGGATTTTTTGAATTACTTGTATAAAAAATGTAAATTGATACACCCAAGAAACCTCAGAAAACCCTTTTAAAACAAAGGGTTTTTGAGTTCTCTCGGTTTGTGGTGATGACTGAGTTAGTCTTGCCCCAGAGCGGTTGATAAGGAGATGATCATGCCATGAATCGTTTTTGTGGCTAATGTCTGAGGAATTGAGTCTGGGGTGCATAAATAAACATTGCGTCCTATTTGTTTATTATCAAATTCGACAGCAATCATGTTGTTTGAGTTTTTATATTCTTTAGGAAACTCTGAATAACTCCGTGTGACCTATGTGAGGCGTCACGGTATGATTTA
>NZ_JBMERD010000029.1:0-9709 GCF_048820935.1 Orrella sp. 11846 | reverse complement strand
TGTAACTACCCCCTATATTCACACAGCAAACACGTAGAATCTTTACAATGCTTAGGCAAGGCGTTTTACGATGAGCAAAAAAAGAACTGAAGCCCAGATAGTGGTCATTCTTAAAGAATCTGAAGCAGGGATTCCGATCACTGAATTGTGCCGTCAATACGGTATTGCGAACTCGACTTTTTACAAATGGCGTGCTAAATACGGCGGCTTGGAAGTTTCAGAAGTTCACCGTCTTAAGGCGCTCGAAGAAGAAAATCGACGGCTCAAACAAATGTATGCAGACCTCAGCCTAAAGAGCATGTTGCAGGAGGAAATCATAAAAAAGCTATAGTGCCTGTGGCCGAAAGAAAGATTTGGGTTCAAACGCTGCAGGCACGACATCGTGTTTCTATTTGTCTTGGCTGTGAAGTAAGCGGAATTAGCCGATCAGCTTATTATGACAAACCTAAGCAGATTGATGAAACGGTCATCACTGACTTGTTAAAGACATTGGCGGAAAAACATAAAAGATGGGGCTTTCCAAAGCTCTTCAAGCGAATCCGTGCATTGGGTCACCCATGGAATCACAAGCGTGTATATCGCCTCTATCAGGCTTTAAAGTTGAGTCTGCGGTCTAAAAAGAAACAACGGATAGCACCAAGAAACCCTGAGCCGCTCCATGTGCCAGACAAGTTTGGCAACACATGGTCCATGGATTTTATGTCAGACACACTAGAAACCCGTGTGAGATATCGCACCTTCAATGTCATTGATGATTCCAACCGTGAGGTGCTAGGTATTGATATCGGCATTGGAATGCCAGCGCAGCGTGTTGTACGTTATCTTGATGAGTGATCCCTATGGCACGGTTATCCGAATAAAATCCGCGTGGATAATGGCAGTGAGTTTCGTTCTGAGGTTTTTATGCAATGGGCTCAGAAGCACAATATTTTCATTGACTTCATCGAGCCAGGCAGCCCCTATCAAAATGCTTATATTGAACGTTTTAATCGAACATGCCGAGAAGAAGTGCTTGATTTATATTTATTCAAAAACCTCAATGAAGTAAGGCAACAAACGGCCCAATGGATGGAGATTTACAACACAGAAAGACCCCATGATTCACTTGAGGATTTAACCCCTCAGATGTACAAAAATAAGTATTTAATCAACCAATATTCTACGTCTGCGCTGTGTTAAGTTTGGGATAGTTACACGCGCGGTCTATTAGGGGTTTGGTTTGGCTTCGCTATTGGCTAACTGGGCCGTCAAATCCGTCACAGGAGGGGCTAGTTTACGCAAAGGCACGACCGCAAAGTTTGTAGCGTCAGCTTGCGCAGCTAGGTCCAGACAGAGATAATTCATTCCAGCGCTGTCACGCACGTAGAGGCGTCGGCGTTCAATATCCGTGATACTGGTCCAGCTGGTGAACTCAGTCGGAATGGCCGCATCAAGCTTTTGCCCCACCACTTCCAGATGCGCACTGCCCTGCTCTGGCGGATCAATGGTGATTCCGCGCGGGCGATCAAAATTATTCATGATGTGTGCGACCATCTGCACCGATTTGTCAGCATCAGTTTGTTTTTCTGCAAACTGGGCATAATAAACAGCTCGGATAAAGCGATCAACTGAACTGTCGGTGCCAGGTAATCCCGTTTTAGCGGTACCACTTCCAGGTTGCATTACATCGTAGCCCATGAAACGACCCCGTGAATGATCCACATTCGAGAGAAACGTATAGTTATTTAGATTTGTTAGGTGCCAGGAAAACTGGGGCGCATTGGTCATCACGCCCACCGGATTGTCATAAACCGTACGCACTCCATGATGAAACTCAATCACCAGACTCGCACCTGTTGCATCATGCACGGAATAATGAAATGGCATTTGCACGCCACCCAAGATAGGAACGTGCTCGAGCACAATTTGCAAATCCGAGAGTAGCGACTTCACTTCTTGAATCGTGGCACATTGCCCCAACAAAAAAGTACCTAAATCCAAAATCGACAAGGTGGGATAATCGTTTTTTAGATCAGGCTGAGATCCACCCGCTTGGGGGTAGGACTGTACACTAAACGTAAGACCCACATCATTAACGCCTTCAATCACTTTTAAGCCTTGGGGCTCAAACCCAGCTGTAGTCGGTAGCTCACTGGGCATCGTCACAGCGAGAATCGCATGCTTAAGCGTATAGTCTATCGAGGGATATCCAGACACCGATGATGTCAATGCCTTTTTTTTAGGGAATCGGGCAATCAGATACGGCAACTCCAAACTGAGTTCCAGCGTTCGACCCACATAAGGCCGGTTCATCGCATCAACGTATAGCAGTGAAGTACACATAATTTATCCCAAGATTTGGCATTTAAAAAATATCCCGAATCAAGCGCAGAATGAAAACGACTGTTCAGACAGTCGTGTGGCACCCGACATATTGTCAGCGATGGGACAACGCTTTTCAATATCTTGTAAAAACGCTTCTTTTTCTTTGTGACTCAGATCTGCATCAATATTAACATCCGTATGGATGCTAATAAAACCTGCACGCCCTTTGGTTGCACGACCTAGCAAAAAGTTTTTGTTGTATCGCTATCATGCATCCAATGGCACAAATACAGCTCTGCAATGTCGCCACAAAAGGTTGCAATGGGTCGCTGCGCGCGACGGTCTGACAAGACAAATCCAATGCAGCTTGCTACTATTGCGCTTTGAATTTCTGCTCGACAGTTAATTTCTGCCACTGTTTATCTGAAATACCTAACGGGCAACCTGCTCCGTACGCGCCGAGCAACAACATAACTACCGTTCCCCCACCATACCAAGCCACTTCGGTCCTGTATTCGAAGCGCGCTCCCTCGAAAACCTCTGAATTCCATCCTAGTTCGCCAGATACCCTCCATCGACAGGCAACGTTACACCCGTGATATAAGACGCCGCATCACTGACCAAAAAACAAATGGCATTGACCACTTGTTCGGGGTCACCCGGACGATTTAAAGGCACACGCTCTAAAAACCGATTAAGTTGATCTGGACAGGTCATCGTCTTGCGCGTCATGTCCGTTGCAATCAATCCCGGTGCGACAGCATTGACACGCACAGACTGGGGTCCTAGCTCTAAGGCAAGCGCTTGCGTCATTTGTTTCAAGCCACCTTTGGACACGGTATAAGCCACCGAGTTCTTGACAGCGACAAACGCGTGGATCGAAGCAACATTCACGACACAACCCTGATTGGCAATCAGTTGCTCGCTAAACACCCGCGAAACTACAAAAGCCCCTTTGAGGTTGACAGCGATGGTCTGATCCCAAAGTACTTCCGCATCCGCATCCACAAAATCACCGCGCAATAAAACGCCGGCATTGTTAACCAGAATGTCACAATCACCTAAACGACTCTGCACATCAGCCGCAATGCCCACTAAGGCATTGCGATCAGTGACGCTCACCGCATAGGGCACCACATAAGCGCCCAGAGCTCTGAGTTCTTCGTAGAGCTGTTGCAAAGGCTGCACATGGACATCCAAAGCGGCGACACGCACGCCAGACAACGCTAGACGCCGTGCCGTTGCACGTCCAATGCCTGAGCCAGCACCGGTGACCACGGCCACCTTGCCACTTAAATCAATGGCCAGACTGGCTGGCCATGAAGCGGGTTTAGAAACGCTCATGATTTAATTCATCACACCTTGATGTATTTACAGGTATTTTTTCATAAATTCAAGAGAGCGAGTCTGCGCCAGTGTTGTGGCGTTTTCATCACGGTGCTGACCATTTGGCCGGGCAAACGCATGATCACACCCCTCATACACATAGGCTTCCCACGCTGGACGGGTCTTCACATTGGCCAAAATTGTATTGCGCACAGGCTCGGGCACATAGCTGTCCAATTCGGCAATATGTAAGAGTGTGGGCACAGCCGCTTCTGGTGTCGCAGGCACTAATTGCTCAAGGCCCACACCATAGTAGCTAACCGCACATTTAATACCCGTGTCAGCTGCCATACGCACCACCAGACGTCCCCCCCAGCAATAGCCCAAACCGGCAATGCGGTTGTTGCCAATCTTGGCTTCAAGCCAGGCCCGTGTGGCTTCCAGATCGGAAACCGTCACGTTTTCATCGGCACCTTGCATCAATTGCACACCTTTTTCAAACTCAGCCTGTACGGTTGGGTCTAATTCGAGATTGGCTTCTTGGCGCCAGAAAAGATCTGGAACAACCACGTTAAAGCCCTGTGCAGCCCATTCTTGTGCGGCGGCTTTCATCGCGGCGTTGACACCAAAGATTTCTTGGATCAGTACAATGCCCGGCGCATTCGCGTCGGCAGCTGCCACAAAATAAGCACCGAAAGATTTACCATCTTGGCTTTGAATCGTGACTTGAGTCATTCTTTGACACTCCTATTTATCATTACAAAAAGATGCGCTGGATAACCTTGCGCATCACGAAGCTTGCACCGTAGACATCCGGATGCTGACCTTGGCGGGGTTATGAATAGACCGCACAAATTCGATTAATTCATCGTCCTGACCATACAGCCAGGCTTTGACTTCCAACACTGGCTTACCTTGGGACAAACCCAAGGCTTGAACCGCATAAGGCGGTTGCTCAATTGCCGTAATCGTGTGTAACAACTTCACAACTTTCGTCTGATAAACATCTTCGATCAGACGATACATGGCCTCTGTTTTTTTGGGTAAAAGCGCCTGTATCCCAGCAAAACGACCGGGCACAAATACCTGCGTCCAAGTGCAGTTCACCTCTTCACCAGTCAGACGGCGCACACCGGTGACTTGTAAGCACGCACCGGTTGCATCCATTAAACCTACCATATCTGGATCAACGGGGTCGGGCAATGCCATCTGACACACAGCCTGAATATGCATCACACTGCGGCCAGCAAACTCTAGCACGTTGTCTATGCCGTCCATGCGTTGCTCATAACGTTGATTGGGCGTGTGACGTAAAACTCGTGTCCCCATACGGCGCACGCGCTCAACCAACCCTTGCTGAGTCAGAATACTCATGGCGGCTCGGATAGTGTGACGGCTCACCGCCAAACTCTCAGACAGTTCCACTTCGGTCGGCAGAATAGATCCGATCGCCCGCGTTTGAATTTCAGCGATCAGTTGTTCGGCCACTTGCTGATACAGTGGGCGCTGTTTGGTGGTTATTGGTGATTTCACAGAGGTTTCCATATTCAGCCCTGACGCAAAGTCCCCGGTAACCATAAAACAATCTCTGGAAACAGACTCAAAACCAAAGCCCAAATCAGCATCAAGATAAAAAACGGAACCGTCGCGCGGGTAATAAAAGACAAACTCTGATTCGTAATTGACTGAATCACAAATAAATTAAATCCAATCGGTGGTGTGATCTGCGCCATCTCTACCACAACCACTAAAAAGACTCCAAACCAGATTGGATCATAGCCAGCTTGTGTCACCAAGGGCAGCGCAATGGGTAAGGTCATCACAATGATGGACGTACCATCCAGAAAACACCCCAGCACGATGTAAAACAGTAACAATAAGACGATGAGCGCAAACGGTGACAGATGCAAAGCCGCAATCTGTTGCGCAACATATTTCGGCAATCCCAAATAACTCATGGCCACGGCAATCAATGCCGCACCTGCCATAATCAAACCAATCATGCTGCAAGTTCTAGCAGCACTACGACCTGCTTCAATGAGACTGCGCCAGCTTAATGAACGCTGTTGCCAACCGATCAGAATTGCCCCAAACACCCCCACTGCGGCAATTTCAGAGGGTCCTGCAAACCCAAGATAAAGTGCACCGATAATAGCCACAATCAAGACCACGACGGGCATGATCTGGCGCAACCCAATTAAACGATCACGACGACTAAACTGCACAGCGGATTGTGCAGGTTTTGAGCCACGCAGCATAATAAATAGCATGTACAAGAAAGCCAGCCCGAGCCCAGGCACAATACCCGCAATAAACAGTTCGACAATGGACTGCGAAGCAAGCACCCCATAAATAATCATAATCAGGCTAGGCGGAATCAAAAATCCCAAAGTGCCTGACCCGGCTAATGAGCCAATCGATAAACGCGCGTTATAGCCGCGCTTTTCCAACTCGGGCAACGTCACCCGCCCCACAATCTGAGTAGTCGCCACTGATGAACCACAAATCGCTGAAAACAAGGTGCAACCCAGCACATTGACGTGCGTTAAACCACCAGGCAAACGCCCAACCCAAGGCGCCAACCCTGAAAACAAAGATCGACCGATACTGGTTTTAGCGAGAATTTCACCCATCAGCACAAACAACGGCAAAGCCAAAAGCTCTTGACTGGTGGTGGTTGTCCAAAAGATTTGACCTGTGAGCACATCGAGTGGCAAATTGGGTTTAAACAACATCAAAACCACATAACCCACACCGAATAAGCTCAAACTGACCCAGACAGACACGCCCAAGAACAGCAGTAAGCCAGCGCAAGTGACGATCGTAATCGCTAGCATGCGTCATCCTTATGCAAGTCAGTCGCTGACTGTGAGCTGTCCACTTGCGCAGGTTGCCCTCGAAGCACGCGCACAAGACGCGCAAAAAACGCCAACAACAAAAGTAACGCCCCGACAAAGACAATCACTTGCGGAATATAGAGTGGCGTTTGCATCACGGTGTTAGACACCGTTGCACGACCCATCGAGCGCTGCACCAGCATCCAGAGTGAAATCGTAATGATCAGTACTAAAGCGGTTGCGATCACGGTCGCAATCAGGTCAAGCGTCTTGTGATGACGTTTGGGCAGAACCGATTGCATAAACGTCACGCGAATATGCGCGCCTGTGCGCAACGCATTGCCCGAGCCCAGAAAAAAAGCGCCCGCCATGGCATAAGCACTGTACTCCCAAGAAAACGCAATGCTTTGATTAAAAAAGCTGCGCGCAATCGTTTCTGAGAGCATCAGCCCTGCAATGCCATATAAAAACACGATGGCTGTGCCCTCACCCAGAATGCACAGCCGATCGATTAGCCGTAAGACACGATTCATGTCAGATCAGTCATTAAGGCTAGCGTTCTGCCAGATACGCATCTAAAAGCTTGCGTGACTGAGGACCTGCAGCTTTGGCAAAGCTGTCCCACATGGGCTGTCCGACCCGAGAGATTTCAGCTTTCAGTGCAGCAGATGGCTCGGTAATGTTCATCTTGTTGTCGCGTAAGATAGTCAGTGCTTTCTCGTCTTGCTGCGCACTGATGGCCCAAAATTCAGGCTCGAGCTTTTCAATCACGGACTCAACCGCTTTTTTCTGCTCTGCACTCAATTTGTCCCAGTCATCTTGATTGACTGTCACCATGCTCAGTGATGTGGCCCAATTCAGGGGCACAAAGTTGGGTGTAAATTGCCAAAACTTGCCATCCACACCCGATGAGGCTGAAGTTCCAACGCCATCAATTGTGCCTGCTGCCAATGCGGGAACCACCTCCCCCCAAGGCATTTGTGAAGGCACTGCACCCAATTCCTTCATGAACTCATAAGCTGGCTTGTCATGCGCTCTAATTTTTTGACCTTCAATATCTTTGGGCTCCGCGATCGGGCGTTTGCTAAACATACCGGGTGATGGCCAAGGCACTGCGTAGAGAATTTTTTGATTATGTTTTTGTGCCAACTCATCATAGACAGGTCGAGCGTGCTTCAGAAACAGTTTCATTTCTTCTTGACCCGCAATCAGCCCTGGCAAAGCATCCATACCGAACAAAGGCTCCACACCACCCTGCTGCGACACGAGCATGTCTGCAACCTGCACCAAACCATTTTCAACGGCCATCAATGTATCTGGGCCTTTAATATTGAGTTCCCCGCCGGGGTGCACGGTAATCACAAGCTCGCCATTGGTCGCATCTTTGACTTGCTGCGCAAACACTTCTGCGTTCTGAGTCTGAAAGTTGCCTGCTGGCCAAGCCAAAGACATATCCCATTGATGCTGTTGTGCGTTCACGACGCCACTCATCGACAATGCACAAGCGGCAAACAAGGTGTTTAACTTCCAGAACTGAGATGACTTCATAGTGGCTCCTCTGAGATAGCAGATCAATTCGGCTTAATAAGTCCGTAATTATTGAATAGGTACGGAGTTTATCGACACAATCTCTCAACCACAATCGGGTTATCCCTTACGCAAGGCGGGTAAATTGCTTAACGTTTATGCTTTTGCCAACCTTTCCCAAAATCTTTGCCTGTCCCGCGATAACCACCTCGCCCATCTGATTCCAGACCGCGCCCAAAATTATCACCTGTCCCTCTATACCCGCCGCGCCCGTCAGAATCCCAGCCTTTCCCAAAATGATCCCCACCGCCTCGGTAACCACCGCGACCATCGGACTCCCACCGCTGACCAAAATTATCACCAGTTCCGCGATAGCCCCCACGGCCATCAGACTCCCAGCCTTTGCCAAAATTCTCGCCTGTCCCGCGATACCCGCCTCGACCATCCGATTCCCAACCCTGACCGAATAGATCTCCAGTTCCTCGGTAGCTTTGCGCACTGACGTCCGATATTGCGGCAAGCATCAAGCTAACTGAAACTACCCCCATCAGCACCAGTTTGCGTCCACTGCGATGACTTAATCTGACGAATTGTTTGTCTATACGCATGAGTTCTTCTCCTAGTGGCCAATACTTTGATAAGACCATTGTCGCAAACACTCGACGCAATCTAGTCGACCTACTAGAATAGGTGCCTAAAAATTGCTCACCTTTCTGGCGCATCCATGTCACCCCAAACCCAACCACCTTTATTTCAGTCACTCCTCAACCCCAATACCGTTTTAGCTGCTTTGCAATGGTTACTTTTTATGTTCACCAACACACTGGTGATTCCGATTGCGGTGGCTGCTGCGTTTGATCTCTCACTCGCTAAAATGACGATGCTGATGCAAGTCTCTTTTGTGTTGGTGGGGGCTGCGTGCGTGGTTCAGGGTTTATTAGGGCACCGCCGTCCAGTCATGGAAGGACAGTCTGGGTTGTGGTGGGCAGTCATTCTGAGTCTGGCGTTTTCTGCGCACGACCAAGGCATGTCACTCACCACCGTCGGAGGCAGTCTCGCGATTGGTATCTTTTTGTCCGCATTGGTCAATATCGTGATCGGTTTAAGTGGTCTGGGCTATGTGCTCGCTAGGCTCTTTAATCCGGGTGTCATGGGTGTCTTTATGTTTCTCTTTGGCGTCAAGCTCATTGAGATCTTTATGAAGGGCATGCTGGGTTTACCTTTTGGTCAGGCGCAAGGTGCGCCCACGATTAATTTAAGCGTCTCAGCGCTCTCCATCGTCATCGTCTGTCTGGTGACATTCATCACCGTCAGAGCCAAAGTCTGGTTGGCTCGTTACGCCTTACTAATTGGCTTGATTGTCGGGTGGATTGCCTGGAGTCTAGCGTTTACAGACAGCGCTTCCGACCATACTCTCAGTGGCTTCACACTCGAATTCTTTCCACTTGGAGAGCCCGTATGGAACACCGGCATTATCGTGACCTGTCTGATTACCGGCATTCTAAATCTCGCCAACACCTTCGGGGCCATGAAAGGCACCGAACCTATTCTTCAGGTGCAAACAAGCCGCAGTGACTATCGGCGTTCTTTAACCATCTCAGGTATTTGGGTGGGGTTTTCAGGGTTGTTGGGTGCTGTCCCTTTTGCCCCCTATGTGTCTTCGATTGGTTATCTACAGCAAACCGGGATTTACACCCGACTGCCATTTATTCTAG
>NZ_JBMERD010000028.1:0-14214 GCF_048820935.1 Orrella sp. 11846 | reverse complement strand
TTCAAGATCAGCAAACAAGTTCAGTTGCAGCGTGTCATCTGGCTCAATGCGTCGTTCACTCTTTGAGCCGAAGATTTGTTGTTTGAACCATGCGACCTGCGCGGTCAGTGCCTCAACCTGCTGCTGTAAAAGCTGATTATTCTGTTGCAGTAGTTGGTTTGATTTTGCGAGTTCAGCCACCTGTTCCTGGGTCACAAATGTGCCGGAAACTGAATCGGTTGGGATGGTGTTTTGCGCTGAACTCATGAGCTAAATTGTACCATTATCTCGTAAACGCCTCATCTACCCCATGGTTGCAGCATGAGCCGCAATCACGGATGATCTCAGGGATTGTTGATGTTCGAGGAATCAGGGGTGATGAGGCAGATGCAGGCTCAGCGGTCAGCGCATTTTCTGACGAGCAACCAGATTGCCGGCAAGGTCTTCGAGCTTAATGTTCCAGGGCAGCAAGGCTTCGTAGTCCTCGACACTCTGAGCGTATGGCAGTTTTTCCAATACATAGCACAGCCAGGCATAGGGCTCACGACCATTGGCTTTGGCTGGTGCGCCCAGCATGGGCGCATTCCTGCGGGTGCAAGTCCCGCCATGAGTTGATCACAGCGAATGAAGTGAAACGCAACTGCATGAGGGTGACCGAGTGTGGAAAGGAAGCGTGGAGCATAAATCGTGAGCCGATGAACAAGAACTGCATAGAAGGCGCTGCTGAGCAGGGCGAGTGGGCCAGTAACCACGAAGCTCTCGTGATCAAGGCGAAGTGGCGTAAATGCAGCGGTTGTGCGATGAAGGAATGCGTTCTTACCTGGGGAGATCTCACCTTAATCCTGAAAGGGTAACGGCATGACGCCGGAGTGAGAAGTCAGCAGAGGTCATAGTAGCTGCAGGGACGAGGCCAAATAATCCGCCAACGAGCCCCAGCGAAGGACCGAACGAGAAGGAGTATGACCCGATATGGCGATACAACTCGTACTGCCTCAGATGTTCACGCGAGTGGAGCGGGAAGGCGTAGTCAATGGTGAAGCCATTGGTGATCCTACCAGCGAGGAAACGAGGTGTCCGCGCCATGAAACGGCGCATACAGGGTTAGGGCTGCTGCAAGCAGTCCTGACGAGAGAGAATCTGTTAACGGCGATGAAGCGAGTTCGGGCAAATAAAGGTGCGGCCGGTGTGGATGGTTTGGATATAGATCAAACTGCCCAACACTTGGTCAAAGCTTGGCCTAGTATTCGTCAAGCGCTGTTAGCAGGGACGTACCGGCCCAGTCCGGTGCGACGGGTGCTGATTCCGAAGCCTGATGGTAGCCAACGTGAGTTGGGCATTCCGACGGTGACGGATCGACTGATCCAACAAGCCTTGTTGCAAGTTCTGCAACCCTTGCTTGATCCAACATTTAGCGACCATAGTTACGGCTTTCGACCCGGACGTCGTGCACAAGATGCGGTCCTAGCGGCTCAATCCTATGTGCAGTCCGGGCGACGTATCGTGGTGGATGTGGACTTAGAGAAGTTCTTTGACCGTGTCAACCATGACATTCTGATTGAGCGTTTACAGAAGCGCGTTCCAGATGCGGGCATTATCCGACTGGTTCGTGCCTATCTGAATAGCGGCATCATGGATGACGGTGTCGTGATGGAGCGGCAGAAAGGGACTCCACAAGGGGGACCTTTGTCACCGTTGCTGGCGAATGTGTTGCTAGACGAGGTGGACAAGGAGCTTGAACGCCGAGGTCATTGCTTTGCACGCTATGCAGACGACTGCAACGTATACGTTCACAGTCGCCGTGCGGGTGAACGAGTGATGAAACTATTGCGACGGTTATATGCTCGATTGCGACTGAAGGTCAATGAGACAAAAAGCGCAGTGACGAGTGTATTTGCTAATCGCAAATTCCTTGGATTTAGTTTCTGGGTTGCCCCAAAAGGCGTAGTCAAATGCAAAGTGGCTGCCAAAGCACTGGAGACGTTTAAACAGCGTATCCGGCAATTGACACGACGCACTGGCGGGCGCAGTATGCAACAAGTTGTAGAACAACTACGTTCCTATTTACTGGGGTGGAAAGGTTATTTCCGACTGTCACAAACTCCGGGCGTCTGGCAAAAACTAGACGAATGGATACGGCATCGGCTTAGAGCCATACAACTCAGACAATGGCGGCGTGGTAAAACAATCTTCAGGGAGTTGCGAGCATTAGGCGCAAGCGAAATTGTTGCTCAACGAGTGGCGGCAAATAACCGTCACTGGTGGCGCAATAGTCGCATGTTGCTCAATAGCGTACTGACTTTAGATTGGTTCGATAGGTTAGGTCTGCCCCGGCTATCCTGACCTCAACTTCTCGAACCGCCCGGTGCGGACCCGCATGCCGGGTGGTGTGGGAGGGGTGCAGTTCACAAGAGCTGCCCCCTATCCCAATTTTCGATGAGCGAGTACACCATGGCACTGGCGTGTGCACCAGCTGGGGTGTCACAGAAGAGCCAGCCGCGCCTGCCGACGACAAAGGGTCGAATGCAGTTTTCGATACGGTTGTTATGTGTGCCTTGCTAAGGCACGATTTGGTAGGTCGGTGCAAACCCGACCCGGCCACTCTCGCTCCGGCCGGAAGCACAGGGGGCGGCTCAGGAGGTAACAAATGAGTTGAAGCACTCTCTGAAAAGGCTTCGTAGGAAGCCAGCGGACTCTGCGGGCCGTAACGTGAGTGAACACTGAGCAGGCCTCGAAAGATCGTCGTGGAAGTCGACTCGCCATAATAACGAGGAAGACCGCCGTCGCTAGAGAAGTGAGCGTGATATGCGTCTAGCGATTCCACCGGGGTAGTGGTGACAGCACGCAGAGCACAGACCAATCGTGCAACAAGGGAAGTCCATGGTGGTGCCGACCTTTGGCAGGTGGGCAACAGTGATTCCGTGAGGAATGGAACTGGCCCCATGGATGGCGGATGGGGGTGTAGTAGTGATGACGCTGGGTAATGCCAGTCGAGCAAAGGCCCCCTGTTTCGGGACAAATGATGGAAAGAAGCAAGAGTACGGGGATTGACACAAGTCTACCAACTCTGAGATTAACAGTTCGGACGCTACAGACCACATTACAGGCAAAAGCCAAGAGAGAACCAACCGCTCGCTTTTACAGCCTCTGGGACAAAGTATGCCGGATGGATGTTCTAGAAGAAGCCTACCGTAAGTGTCGCGCTAATCGCGGTAGCCGGGGGTAGACGGAGAACGATTCGAACGGATTGAAGCCCAAGGGCGAGGGCAGTGGCTGGAAAGATTGCAGCAGGAATTAAAAGCCAAGCAGTATCGGCCTAAACCCCTGCTTCGTGTTTGGATTCCGAAAGCTAACGGTGGTGAGCGACCACTTGGAATTCCGTGTGTGCGGGATCGAGTTGTTCAAGCTGCCGTACTGCTGGTGATTGGGCCCATCTTTGAGGTGGATCTATATCCTTGGCAATATGGCTTTCGGTCGGGAGTTGACGCAAAGATGGCACTTCGACGCATTCACTTCGGTATTGTGAAGCGGGGCGCTCGAGAAGTCGTTGATGCGGATCTCTCGGATTATTTCAACACCATTCCCCATGGTGATCTGATGCGTTGTGTGGCTCGTCGCGTGGCAGACGGTACAGTGCTTGGAATTATTCGTGAGTGGCTGAACACTCCGGTGATTGAGCGCAAAGGCCGCTGGCATGAGGAACGCACCACCGTAGCAAAAGATACGCATCGGGGAACACCCCAAGGCGGCATCATTTCGCCATTACTGGCGAACCTATACTTCCGGCGTTTCATGCTGGCATGGTATGGGCGAGGATATGACCACAAACTGAGATCAGAGGTGGTGAATTACGCTGATGACTTTGTGATTCTGTGCAAACAGGGATACGGAGAACAGGCGATGATCGTGATGCGGCATTTGATGCAAAAGCTAGGCCTAACGGTTAACGAGAAGAAAACGCGGCTGGTGAAACTGCCAGATGAACGCTTCGACTTTCTTGGTTACACCGTTGGTCGCTTCTACGGACGGGACGGACGACCCTACTGGGGGACCGCACCGTCCCGAAAAGCCATCAAACGGGTGATGAAAGAAATCCACGACATGACGACATCACGCTGGAATGCACTAGGACCTGAAAATCGAATAGAACGCCTAAATCCGCTTTTGCGGGGATGGGCAGGATATTTCAATCAAGGCCCTGTCAATAAGGCGTATCGCCTAATCGACGAATACACAGCGCGACGTCTGCGAATCTGGTTGATGCGGCGGCGAGGAAAACGGGGAACGGGGTACCGCCAATACTCCGACCAGTACCTATACGACAAGTTGGGACTGATCCGTCTACAAACGCGTAGTGACCTCTCGAATGTGAAAGCTTGATGACCCGAAAGAGAGCCGGATGCGGGAAATCTGCATGTCCGGTTCGATGAGCGGGATGTGGAAACGGAGCTCAGGAATCGGCTTATTAGTGCGACACCCCGATTTGGTGATCGTCTGCGTACCGAACCTAGCCACCGCGCCACATCTCGACTCTACCGATCGGCAGATCGGGGCGCTCGATATATCGAATCAATTTAGGCCAAGCGTTGTTCAGATAAGCCAGTGCCTGACCCAGTTTGCCTTTATGTGCAACGGTCGGCAAGAGATCTTGCATCCAAGCATGCATCTCATCCAACGTTTGTTTGCTGAGCTTTTGTCGAACTCGGTGGCGCAAGGCATCCGGTGCGTTTTTGACTCGCTTTTCCAAACGATACAATCGAGCAAAGAATTTCAACGCTTTATCCGCATTGGTGGACTTGCCATTCGCACTCGCACGCTGAGCATCGACGAACTTACGTCGCGCATGCGCCATGCACGCCAGATGGGTGACACCCGGCTTAGAGCCAACTCGGTTGTAGCCGCTATATTGATCGGTCATCAGGTAACCTTGCCAACCTTCAAGCAAACGCGAAGCCACGCCCGCCCTTCGAGCCGGTTCATAGTCAAACATGACGACCGATTGGCCAGGTGGTCCTCCAGTGTGTGCCCACATATACGATTTCTTTGTGGCAGCTCGACCTTCTTCTTTGAGGACCTGGACTGTGGTCTCATCCATGTGGATGATGGGACCCTCGAGCAGGGTGTCTCGCATCAGGTTCGCCAACGGTTGCAGAGCTTTGGTCACTTTGATGACGTTGCGAGCCAATGTCTGACGACTGACCTTCACCCCACTGCGCTCCAGCACTTTGGTAAAGCGGTTCAGGGGCAAACCGTCGGCATACTTGGTGGTCAGCAGCATGGCCATAAAGCCATCCGACAGATTACTGCGTGGCAGAAGTGTTGGCAGAACCGGTGCGATCACAGGCGAGCTATTGCCGTCAATCGGTGCATATTTGGGGCGAATGATTTGAAGAACCCGAATCAGCATCGGAATGATATCCAGCTGCTCACTGGTTTCTTCCCCAATGCGAACCATGGGTCGACCGAGGGCGTCGATGCGTTGCTCTTCGGGAACATCAACATAGATCTTTACCCGGGGCAGATCTTCAGGCAGCGCAACGCGACCACCGTATTTCACATTGGGTTTGCGTGGCTTTTTACGTTTCGGTGTCGCAATGGGTTGAGCGTCATCGTCTTGCTCATCCGCTTCACCAGCCAACAGCTCAACCTCGTTAAAGAGTGTGCCTTGTCCGCTTTCACTGCTCGGTCCAAACTGACGGTGCCGAGCCAGTCTTAACTGCTCAAGAATTTCTGCGACCTTCTGGAATACCCCTTCTTTGACGCGATCATCAAACTGAGATTCCAGACGTGCCTGAAAGACCTTGGTCTCTTGTTCCAACTGAGCCTGCAATGCTCGGGTTTGAGCTTGCATCTCTTGCTCAACACGCAGCTGCACAGTTTGCTCAATCTGCGCCTCAAATGCCTTTTGCTGACGGATCAATGCGGCATCAATCAACGCCTGCACATCCTCTGGCAATTGATTGCTCAAGGATGTGCTTAGACCGCGACCGAGGGGTCTCGAAGTCGCTTTTTTGAGAGCTGAGAAAGAGGGTTTTATGTTGCTTTCAGACATACGTAATTATAGCACAAATAGTTACATAATTGTCTTATAATTCAAAGAATTATGTCTGTTTTTATGCCATGGATCTAGACCTTCCAGCAGCCATTGCAACTCCCGTAATTCGATCTGATGAGTGGCATCAAATTGTTCACCTTTAGGCCATGCAAACCGATCGAGTTCCAGACGCTTTTGCCATAAACAGAACCCGTTCTTGTCCCAATATAGAATCTTGATGTTTGAGCGATTCCGGTTAATGAATACGTACAGAGATTGCTCAAATGGGTTGAGTAGCATGTCACCTTCAACAATCTCAGCCAATCCATTAATTTGCTTTCTGAAGTCGACCGGATCGCGATGCAAATACACTGATGTGGGCGAGTATCCAGGATGCATAATCATTACCCCGCCCGTTGAAGATCAAATGATAGTTCCGCGAGCCATCGGGCACTGGGCAAAGCTTCCATATCTAAGCGCAGACCACCAGGCAGCGTGAGTTGGCAGTGGCCACGGTTTGTCTGGGCATTCGAGCTCGTTCCCATCGATGACACCGTGACGGAAAGAAACTTGGAGTTGGTTACTGCAACCTGTTGGTGGCCTTGAGCTTGTTCTGACTTAAAGAAATTGCGCCATTTATACAGCGCTTGTGCGGACAGATCTTCACGGTCGGCATAGACCTTAGTAGGAATTTTTTCTTTTTCGATGCGTGCGAGGTGATTCTTCCACCAGTCACGATTGCGTTTGGTGATCGACATGGGTCGTCCTCCTGATGATGACAATGGTGTCAATCATCGGGCAGACGAAATCAATCAACAATCATGTGCTAGATGGCGCACTTACCTTGAAGGTTTCTGGACCTGGGGAACTGGATTTTCATGGAGTGGCAGCCTACCCTATTCCTCAATATTAAGTATTTAATTCCTGGATTCATAGAATAACCGCAGCACTTTGGACCGCACGGTAGAAGCAGGAGGGCCAGCGCCGGTACCCTCCCTGCTTTACCGACCAAAGTGAAGCAGATCATGGGATACCGACAGCTGACCCAGACCCAACGATACCAGATTCATGCCCAACGGGGTGTCGGCATGAGCCAGCGACAGATCGCTAGAGAGCTTGGCATCCACAACAGCACGGTCAGCCGTGAGCTTCGCCGTAACGCTGCTCCTGAAGGCTACGACCCTGAGAGGGCCTAGGCACGCAGCGATGATCGCCGGCGCACCGCTTGGAAGTGGACGAAGCGCCTGCCCAGCGTGATCACCGCCGTCGTTGACCGGCTGCGCGAGGAGTGGAGCCCGGAACAGATCAGCGGGTTCATGGCGCCATTGGCGGGCACCGGAGTGTGAGTCACCAATGGATTTCTGGGATGACAAGGCCCGCGGTGGCGACCTCTGGCAGCACCTTCGCCAGCCCAAGCGGCGAAGCAAGTACCGTGCCCAGGCCAAGAGCGCAGGGCTCGGCAAGATTCCCAGGGAAAATGCACGACAAACCGCTCTACGACGGGGGTTGTAGGGCAATCGAAATCCGCCTACCGTGAAACGCTAATGCATTTTTCCACGGATGGCCCTCATGCTGACGCCTTCATTGATGCACCATTTATCGATCGTTCCTGACTTCCGTCAGGCCTGGAAAATCCGCCATCAGCTGTCAGATATCCTCTTTCTGACGGTCTGTGCGGTGATCTGCGGCGCAGAGGGATGGGAGGAGATAGAGGATTTTGGGCACGCGAAGCTCGATTTTCTGCGTCAGTACGGCGATTTTGCTGATGGCATCCCCAGCCACGATACCCTGGCGCGCGTGATGGCACTGATCAATGCCACGCAGCTTCAGAAGGCCTTTGCCGACTGGATGAAGGCCTGTCATGAGGCCACCGATGGGGCGGTGGTGGCGATTGATGGCAAGACGCTGCGCGGCTCCTATTGCCGAGGCAAAGATAAGGCCGCCATACACATGGTCAGTGCCTTCAGCACCGCCAACAACGGTGTGGTGCTTGGGCAGATCAAGACAGAAGACAAAAGCAACGAAATTACGGCCATTCCCGAGCTGCTGAAGCTGCTGGATCTCTACGGCTGCCTGGTCACCATTGATGCGATGGGCTGCCAGAAGAAAATCGCCCAATCGATCCGTGAGAAAGGCGCCGACTACCTGCTGGCGGTGAAGGAAAATCAGCCCAAGCTGGCCGCCGCTTTCGAGGAGGCCTTCCCGATAAGCGTGATCGCGAACTACCCGGGAGATTCCTATGTCACGGTCGAAAAGAACCGGGGCAGGGAGGAGTCCAGGTACCATGTAATCAGCGATGTTACCTCAGAATTTCAAGAGCTTAGCTACGAGTGGCCGGATCCGGAGTCTGTCAACATAGATGACACATGAAATGGTTCTGGCTCTTTAAAATCCTGCTGCCTGCGGCACCGGCTCTTTCTCGGGGTTCAGATTCACCACCTCTGGCAGGCTGAGCTTCCGGATGTCACCTGCCCACCGCTCCGGGTGACGCTGCTTCGCTGCCTCAAAGACCTCCCGACGCTGTGCCAGAATGCCCTCGGCCTCACCGTTGTGACGCTGGCCTGGCGTGACATAGCGAAGGGCGCTGTGTCGGTGCTCGTGGTTGTACCACTCGGTAAACTGCTGGACCCAGTCCTGAGCCTCAGCCAGAGTGGCGAAGCCGTCGACGGGGAAGCCCGGCCGGTACTTCAGCGTCTTGAAGGCTGACTCGGCGAAGGCATTATCATTGCTGACCCTTGGTCGGCTGTATGACGGGGTGATGCTCAGGTCATGGAGCTTCTCCAGGAAGGTCGCCGCCTTCATCGGACTGCCGTTATCTGAGTGTAGAATCAAGGGCTTGCGACGACCTGTCAGGTGTTCTCGCCAGCAGGCCTTTTGAATCAATTCGGCCGCCAGCTCGCCGGTCTCCGTCTCGTAAACCTCGTGCCCAACGATCTTGCGACTGAAGACGTCCATGATCAGATACAAATACCACCAGGTGCCTCGCGCAGGACCGGGCAACCATGAAATATCCCAGCACCACAAGCGGTTAGGCGCCGTGGCTTGGTGTGTAGTCGGAAGGCGCTTACGCTGCGGGGCCTGCTGTCGGCCCCGGTGGTGTTGCTGGTCGTATTCATGAAGCACTCGATACATCGTCGACTCAGAGGCCAGGTAGCGGCCCTTGTCCGCCTGATCGGCCACGATGAAGGCTGGAGGGCGGCTCCGATACTCCGGAGCGTTGCACAGCGCCACGAGCGCCTCTCGCTCCTCGGGTGACAGCTTGTTGGCCGGCTCCGGGCGATCGGCATCGAGGCGGCGGTCAGCCGTCACCTCGCCCTCAGCGATCCAGCGGTAGTAGGTCCGCACGTTGATGCCCATCACCTGACAGGCCTTGGCCAGCCGAGCACCGTCACGCTGGGCGTCTTGCACCAGGGTCACGATGCGCTGGCGATCCGGGAGGCTGGTCAGTCGTCCTCGTCGTTGGTCGTGCCCCAGATCGCCTCTGCCTTTTTTGACAAGGCCAGCAGCGCCGCCGTCTCGGCCAGGGCCTTGTCCTTGCGGTGCAGCTCGCGCTCCAGCTTGCGGAGCCGCTTTTGCTCTGTCTTACGCGTCTGGCGGAGCTGCTTGGCCTGCGCTGCCGCATCATCGTTGGCGTTCATGCAGGCATCCCGCCAGGCCTCCACCTGTTCGGGGTAGAGCCCACGCTCACGGCAATAGGCGCTGAGCTCGGCCTCATTCATCGGGGCCGTCTCCAGGACGATCTGGAACTTCTCCTGGCTAGTCCACTGGTCGGGCTGGGTCGAACGTGATGGCAAAACCTGTCCTCGTGCTCTGGCCTGTTTCCGCCAATTGTAGAGGGTTGTCGCCGTGATGCCTTCCTGCTCGGCCAATTCCGGGATGGTCATGCTCATGGGCGGTGCCATCTTCCGGAGGATGGCTTCCTTACGCTCTGCGGGGTAACGCATGTTGTTCACCTCTCATTCCGCTTAGGTGACAACTACGGTGACAGGTAGGGGATCTGAAAATCGTTGGCGTCGTGCTATCATTCCGGCATGAAGGGGAGGGAGCGCCTGCGGAAACGGTGGTACGTTACTACATCAGTTCTGCTGCGCTTATTGCTTGAATTCAGGATTTAGAGGTGTTTTTCTTGTTAATGCTTCTCTCTACTTGTTTTTTAATTAGTGATGGGTGTTTGTTAAGCACAAGGTGGATTAAGTGATTTTAAATTATAGTTTCTTAGATTGCACTTTCCGAGATGGCGGCTACTACAATGCTTGGGACTTCTCTCCCAAGCTGATCCACCAATACCTCGACGCTATGCAGGCCGCCGGGGTGGATGTGGTGGAGCTGGGCTTTCGCACGCTGAAGAACCAGGGGTTCCAAGGCCCCTGTGCCTTCACCACCGATGAGTTTATCCGCAGCCTCACGATCTCGGCTGGCCTGACTGTCGGCGTGATGGTCAACGGCAACGAGTTGGTGGGAGAAGTGCCCCAGCAGGAAGCGCTGGAGCGACTCTTCCCCAATGCGGCAGCGGATTCACCCGTGGACCTGGTGCGTATCGCCTGTCACGTGCATGAGTTCGAGCAGGCGCTGCCGGCGGTCACCTGGCTGAAGGAGCGTGGCTATCAGGTTGGCTTCAACCTGATGCAGGTGGCGGATCGTACTGAAGAGGAAGTGAAGGCGCTCGCTCGTCAGGCCAAGGCCTACCCGATGGATGCGCTCTACTTCGCCGATAGCATGGGCAGTATGAGCCCGGACCAGGCCGCGCAGATCATCCAGTGGTTCCGTAGCGAGTGGAAGGGCCCTATGGGTATCCATACCCATGACAACCTGGGCCTGGCGCTCTCCAATACCCTGCGGGCGCTGGACGAGGGCGTGACCTGGGTGGATTCCACTGTCACTGGCATGGGCCGCGGGCCGGGCAACGCTCGCACCGAGGAGCTGGCCATCGAGATCGCCGAACGCCGCGGCAAGTCGGTCAATATGGTGCCCTTGATGACGCTGCTGCGTGAGCACTTCAAGCCGATGCAGGCCCACTACGGCTGGGGCACCAACCCCTACTACTACCTGGCGGGTAAGTACGGTATCCACCCCACCTATATTCAGGAGATGCTCAGCGACTCCCGCTACAGCGAGGAGGACGTGCTGGCGGTGATTGAGCACCTGCGGGTGGAGGGGGGCAAGAAGTTCAGCCTCAATACCCTGGATGCGGCGCGCCACTTCTATCGCGGTGAGCCTACTGGGCAGTGGTCGCCCAAGGAGCGCTTTGCCGGGCGTGAGGTGCTGCTGCTTGGGACCGGGCCGGGCGTCGCCCGCCACCGTGGGGCCCTGGAGCGCTATATCCGCGACCATAAGCCGCTGGTGTTGGCTCTCAACACCCAAAGCGCTATCGATGCCGAACTAATCGATCTGCGGGTTGCCTGCCATCCGGTGCGCCTACTGGCGGACTGCGACGCCCACACGCGCCTGCCTCAGCCGCTGATCACCCCGTACTCCATGCTGCCCGCGGATGTGCGTGACTCCTTGGCGGACAAGGAGGTTTTGGATTTTGGCTTGAACGTTCAGGCAGAGTGTTTCGAGTTTGCCGACACGCATTGTACAGCGCCAACGTCACTCGTTATGGCCTATGCCTTTGCGATCGCAGCCAGCGGTGGGGCGCGTACGCTTTATCTGGCCGGCTTCGATGGCTACCCGGGCGAAGATCCGCGCAACACGGAAATGAACCTCGTGGTGCAGCAGTTCCAAGAGGCCAACGATACGATTCCGCTCATTGCCATTACGCCATCGCGTTACGATGTCATCAAGAAGAGCGTCTATGGGGTGGGTGCATGACAAAAAAAGTGACCTGCTTCCTGCCTTGTCGTGCCGGCAGCCAGCGCGTGGTGAGAAAGAATATCAAGCCCTTTGCCGGCTATGAGCATGGTCTGATTCAGATCAAGTTGCGTCAACTACTGGCAGCGGAAAGGATCGATGAGGTCGTGTTGACCACGAACGATGCCGATATTCTGGCCTATGCCGAATCACTCGCTGACCCCCGGCTACGCATGCATCGTCGTGTCGAGGCGCTGTCATCGAGCGCGACCAGCACGGATCAACTCGTCGCTCATGCGCTTGAGCTGATTCCCGAAGGCCACATCCTCTGGACCCATGTGACCTCACCCTTCATCACTGCTAAGCACTATGACGACGTGATCCGGGCCTACTGGGAACAGTGCGAGCAGGGCTATGACTCCTTGATGACCACTACGGCGATTCACGGGTTTCTCTGGCAGGATGAGCAGCCCATGAACTATGACCGAACCATCGAAAAGTGGCCACGCACCCAGACCCTGGCACCGGTACATGAGGTGAACAGCGGTGCCTTCTTGGCCCCTGCAGGCCTCTATCGTGAGTTGGATGATCGTATTGGCCGGCGGCCTTATCTCTACGATCTGGACAAGTTCACTAGTTTCGATATTGATTGGCCTGAAGACTTCATCATCGCAGAGAGCTTGGTGGAAAAAGGACTGGTGACACCGTGAGCCTGGGCCTTCCTGTGACTGACTACACCACCCTGGTCTTCGACTGCGATGGCGTGGTACTCGACTCCAACAAGGTCAAGACCGACGCCTTCTATCAGGCCGCTTTGCCTTACGGTCAAGCCGCGGCTCAGGCCATGGTCGAGTACCATGTCGCCAACGGCGGCGTATCGCGCTACAAGAAATTTGCCTACTTCTTGGAGCAGATTGCCCCGGTACATGCCGAGCAGTTCCCCGACCTGGAGGCGCTGCTGCAAGCCTATGCCGGGTATGTGCGCGAAGGGTTGTCGAGCTGTGAGGTGGCCCCAGGCCTGGAAGCGCTGCGCGAGCAGACCCCCAGTGCTCGATGGCTGATTGTCTCCGGCGGCGACCAGACCGAGCTGCGTGATGTGTTTGCCCAGCGTGGCATCGCTGAGTGGTTCGACGGCGGCATCTTCGGCAGCCCGGATACTAAGGATGAAATCCTGGCTCGTGAGCTTGCCTCGGGTACGATCCAGCAGCCCGCCCTGTTTCTAGGTGATAGTAAGTACGACTATCAGGCGGCCAATGCTGTGGGGTTGGATTTCGTGTTCCTGAGTGGTTGGAGCGAGGTGGCGGATTGGGGCACCTGGACCGAGAGTGAGGGGATCACGGTGCGCCAGGCGATCAGGGACTTGATGGAGTAACGCATGACGACTCTGGTAGTAGGCGGCGCCGGCTATATCGGTTCCCACATGGTCAAGCAGCTGGCTCAGGCCGGCCACTCGGTGGTGGTGCTGGACAACCTCACCACCGGCTTTCGCGAGCTGGCCCGGCACGGCGAGCTCGTGGTGGGAGACCTGGCGGATACCGCGCTGCTGGAGCAGCTATTTTGCGAGTACCGCTTCGACGGTGTCATGCACTTCGCTGCTGCTAGCTTGGTGGGTGAATCTATGCAGGCCCCGGGCAAGTACTACCGCAACAACGTGGCCAATACCCTTAACCTGCTGGAGGTGATGGTACGCCACGGGGTGAAGCACTTTATCTTTTCCTCCACCGCGGCGACCTTCGGCGAGCCGGAGTATGTGCCTATTGATGAGGCGCATACTCAGCAGCCTATTAACCCCTATGGAGCCAGCAAGCTGATGGTGGAGCGGATGCTGCAGGATTTCCATGCTGCTCACGGCCTCAACTCAGTGTGCCTGCGCTACTTCAATGCCTGCGGGGCGGACCCCGAGGGCGAACTGGGCGAGTGTCACGATCCGGAGACCCACGTGATTCCGTTGATCTTGCAGGCTGCTTCGGGCAGGCGCGAGGCTATCACCGTGTTCGGCCGCGACTATCCCACCGAGGATGGCACCTGCATTCGTGACTACATTCATATTGAGGATCTGTGCAGTGCCCACGCCCTGGCGCTTGAGGCGCTGGTGCGCGGCGAGAAGCAAGGGGCGCTGGCCTATAACCTGGGCAATGGCCAGGGCTACTCTGTACAGCAGGTGATCGAGGCGGTGGAGCGCGTGGTAGCCGAGGATGACTGCGAGCTGAGCGTGGAGGAGGGTGAGCGCCGTCCCGGCGACCCGGGAACGCTGGTCGCCGATGCCACTCTGGCTCGGCGTGAACTAGGCTGGCAGCCTCAGTATTCGGATCTGGAAACCATCATCCGCCACGCTTGGGCTTGGGAGAAAAAGCTGGCAGACGAGTCGCTAACTCAGCAGGACAAGATTTGAACGACCAGTTAATACATCAAGC
>NZ_JBMERD010000027.1:0-15627 GCF_048820935.1 Orrella sp. 11846 | reverse complement strand
GGTGATCGCTGCTGTCAACGTCGTTTTACCGTGGTCAACGTGACCAATCGTACCCACGTTTACGTGAGGCTTGGTACGCTCAAACTTACCTTTTGCCATGATTTCCTCTCAGATATTTCAATCAATTAATTACTTAGCGCGTGCAGCGATAATTTCGTCTGCAACGTTTCTTGGTGCTTCTGCATAGTGTTTGAATTCCATGCTGTAAGTTGCACGACCTTGTGTCAGGGAGCGCAAGTTAGTTGCATAGCCAAACATTTCTGCCAAAGGAACTTCTGCACGGATGATTTTTCCACCACCAGCAATATCGTCCATACCCTGAACCATGCCACGACGTGATGACAAATCACCCATCACAGTACCGGCATATTCTTCAGGTGTTTCAACTTCCACAGACATGGTCGGTTCAAGCAGGACAGGTTGGGCTTTACGAAGACCATCCTTGAAACCCATCGAAGCAGCCATACGGAAAGCATTTTCGTTCGAGTCAACGTCGTGATATGAACCAAAGAACAACGTCACTTTCACGTCAACAACTGGATACCCAGCCAACACGCCAACTGGCAATGTTTCCTGAATACCTTTATCAACCGCAGGGATGTATTCACGTGGAACAACACCACCTTTAATCGCATCAACAAACTCGTAACCACCACCCGGCTCAAGTGGCTCAATTTTCAGAACCACGTGACCGTACTGACCACGACCACCGGACTGTCGAACAAACTTACCTTCGACTTCTTCACACACACCGCGAATTGTTTCACGGTAGGCAACTTGTGGCTTACCAACGTTTGCTTCAACATTAAATTCGCGACGCATACGTTCGACCAGAATCTCTAGGTGCAACTCACCCATACCGGAGATAATGGTTTGGCCAGATTCCTCATCTGTACGCACACGGAATGAAGGATCTTCTTGTGCCAAACGGGACAAAGCAACGCCCATTTTTTCTTGGTCAGCTTTGGTTTTTGGTTCAACAGCTTGTGAAATCACAGGCTCAGGGAAGACCATGCGCTCTAGCGTGATATGAGCATCAGTATCGCAAAGTGTTTCACCGGTTGTCACTTCTTTCAAACCAACCACAGCGGCGATATCACCGGCCACAACCTCTTTAATCTCTTCACGGTTGTTGGCGTGCATTTGAAGAATACGACCGATACGTTCGCGTTTACCTTTGATTGGGTTGTAAACAGTATCGCCTGAACGCAAAATACCTGAATACACACGCACAAATGTCAATTGGCCGACATATGGGTCTGTCATCAGCTTAAATGCCAATGCGGAGAATTTCGCATCATCGCTGGCTTCACGAATTGCTGGCTCACCATCATCGGTCTCGCCCTCAACGGGAGGAATATCGATGGGTGATGGCAAGTAATCCAGCACGGCATCCAACATACGCTGAACACCTTTGTTCTTAAATGCACTACCACACAACATAGGCTGAATCTCGCCTGCGATTGTGCGCAAACGAATCGCTTCGTTAATTTCTTCTTCAGTCAAGCTACCTGTTTCCAGATACTTGTCCATCAACTCTTCTGAAGATTCCGCAGCGACTTCAACCAGCTTCTCACGCCATTCGTTGGCTTGATCAACTAAGTCTGCAGGAATGTCACCGTACTCAAACTTGGTACCGTAACTTGCATCATCCCACAAGATGGACTTCATCTTGACGAGATCAACCACACCTTTAAAGTCTTCCTCAGCACCAATCGGGAGAACGATAGGAACTGGGTTTGCTTTCAAGCGCAATTTCAGTTGATCATAGACTTTGAAAAAGTTCGCACCTGTTCTGTCCATTTTGTTGATGAACAACAAACGGGGAACTCCGTACTTATTCGCTTGGCGCCAGACGGTTTCAGACTGTGGTTGCACACCACCCACTGCACAATAAACCATGCAAGCACCGTCCAACACACGCATAGAACGCTCAACTTCAATTGTGAAGTCAACGTGTCCGGGTGTATCAATCACGTTAATACGGTGAGCAGGACGATCGTTACCCATGCCGCTCCAGAAAGCGGTTGTAGCAGCTGATGTAATCGTAATGCCGCGCTCTTGCTCCTGTTCCATCCAGTCCATGGTGGCTGCACCATCGTGCGTCTCACCAATCTTGTGGTTAATACCTGTATAGAACAGAATGCGTTCGGAGGTCGTTGTTTTACCGGCGTCGATATGCGCAGAGATACCAATATTTCGGTAGCGCTCGATCGGGGTTTTACGGCTCATAATAATGATTCCAAAAATTTACCAACGGAAGTGGCTGAAAGCTTTGTTAGCTTCGGCCATCTTATGTGTATCTTCACGCTTCTTCATCGCTGAACCGCGACCTTCAGAAGCATCTAACAACTCACCGGCCAAACGCAATTCCATCGATTTCTCGCTACGACGTTTTGCGGCTTCGCGCAACCAGCGCATTGCCAATGCCAGACGGCGAACAGGTCTAACTTCAACAGGAACCTGATAGTTAGCACCACCCACGCGACGGCTCTTCACTTCAACCATCGGTTTGATGTTGTTAATTGCTGTCTCAAAAACCTCAATGGGGTCTTTGCCAGACTTACTTTCAATTTCTTTAAATGCACCGTAGACAATGCGTTCGGCAACAGCTTTTTTGCCGGACAACATGACAACGTTCATGAATTTGGCGAGCTCAACGCTGCCATATTTAGGATCAGGAAGAATTTCTCTTTTGGGAACTTCGCGACGACGCGGCATAGTATTTCCTTTGTAGTGTCATTCAGTTGAGCAACTTTGCTCTCGATCCGTGATTACACGAATCACTTACATTTCTGGATCATTACTCCAGCTACACCTTTCTTTCGGCTTACACCGATAAGCTTTTGCGGCTTTCTTGGTGACCGAATTTATTGCTTAGGACGCTTTGCACCATACTTAGAACGTGCTTGCTTACGATCTTTAACACCTTGAAGATCAAGTGCACCACGAACGATATGGTAACGAACACCTGGAAGGTCTTTCACACGACCACCACGCACCAGCACAACCGAGTGCTCTTGCAGGTTGTGGCCTTCACCACCGATGTATGAAATGACTTCGTAGCCATTAGTCAGACGAACTTTGGCAACTTTACGAAGTGCAGAGTTCGGCTTTTTAGGCGTTGTTGTATAGACACGTGTGCAAACGCCACGGCGTTGCGGGCAGTTTTCAAGCGCTGGACTCTTACTTGTCAGGCTTCCAACCGAACGCGGCTTGCGCACGAGTTGATTGATTGTTGGCATATTATTTCCCTTTCTATTGTCTGGCAGCATCTGCTAGCCAGTCTTCCTAATCCCAATCTGAGCATAAAAGGCATGCCCACAACCTAACGGAAATCCGGAAAAGAGCGGGTATGCCGACAGTCATTCCCGAGCTCAGCTGAGAACGGCTGCCTTTCATAGCATCTTTCGACGCCATGCATAGCCCGATAGAATAACTTGACAAATGAAATACTGTCAAGTCTTTCTACCAAGCAATTGCTTCAATTTTGTTTTTAATGCATTTTTGAATGTTCGCAGCAACACTCTAAAAATTATTTACTGCGAACATTCCTTCACGACTTATGCGTCAGGCTGTACACCTTCGTCTGTTCCAGTGGTCGAGGACTCTGATTCCATCGATTCATTCACAGAGCTTGCATCATTCTGCTCTTCAAACGGGTTTGCCAACGCTTTTGCAGCATCACGTTCGCGCATCTCCATGATTTCTTTTTCACGGCGTGCTTCGTGATATGCCATACCGGTTCCAGCTGGAATCAGTCGACCCACAATCACGTTTTCTTTCAGACCACGCAGATCATCACGTTTACCCATAATCGCGGCTTCGGTCAGGACACGAGTTGTTTCCTGGAAGGATGCTGCTGAAATAAACGAATCGGTTGAAAGAGATGCTTTGGTAATCCCCAAGAGCACGTTTTCGTACGATGCTGGCAGTTTGTCTTGAGAAATGACGCTATCGTTTTCGTTAAGCAGATCAGAACGTTCAACTTGTTCGCCTGGGATAAAGGACGTATCTCCAGCATCCACAATTTGAACTCGACGCAACATCTGACGCACAATGACTTCGATGTGTTTGTCGTTAATTTTCACGCCCTGCAAACGGTAAACGTCTTGAACTTCGTTCACAATGTATGTTGCCAGACGTTCGATACCTTGCAGACGCAAGATATCGTGCGGATCTGATGCACCATCAACGATCGTCTCGCCTTTGTTGACAACTTGACCATCGTGGACAAGCACTTGCTTTTCTTTAGCAATCAAGAACTCGTGAACCACACCGTCCATATCAGTAATGACCAGACGTTGCTTACCTTTCGTATCTTTACCGAACGAAACAGTTCCCGTCACTTCAGCAAGCAAACCTGCATCCTTCGGTGAACGCGCTTCAAACAACTCGGCTACGCGTGGCAGACCACCCGTAATATCGCGTGTTTTCTGCGATTCTTGTGGAATACGGGCTAACACTTCACCAATCTTGACGTCTTGACCATCACGCACAGTAATCAATGCACCGATTGGGAATGAAATCGTGACTGGATGCTCAGAACCAGCAATTTTCACTTCCTCACCGTTTTCACTGAGCAATGTGATCTGTGGTCTTTGAATTGCTTTACCACCACGTGATTTCGGTGTAATAACCACAAGCGTTGACAGACCGGTGACTTCATCCAATTGACGGGCAACTGTGACGCCTTCTTCGATGTTTTCAAAGCGAACTCGTCCGGCATATTCCGAAACAATCGGTCTAGTCAACGGATCCCAAGTCGCAAGTTTTGCACCCGCTTTCGCTTGCTCGCCATCGTTGACCTGAATTGTTGCACCATAAGGCACTTTATGACGTTCGCGTTCACGATCATTATCACCATAAATCACGATCTCACCGGAACGTGAAATGGCAACTCGTTCACCTTTGGGGTTCGTCACATAGCGCATGCTGCTCGCAAAACGCACGGTACCCGCTGATTTGGTTTCAACGCTGTTAGCCATAGCAGCACGCGATGCCGCACCACCAATGTGGAACGTACGCATCGTCAACTGAGTACCTGGCTCACCAATCGATTGAGCGGCAATCACACCAACTGCTTCACCCACGTTCACCATGTAACCACGACCCAGATCGCGTCCATAACAATGGGCGCAAAGACCATGACGGGTTTCGCAAGTTAATGGCGTACGTACGCGAACCTCATCGACTCCAATGCTATCGATATATTCAACAACATCTTCATCGAGCAAGGTTCCAGCCGCAACGGCTGTTTCCTGCGTATCTGGATTGACGATATCGACAGCCGCAACACGACCGAGGATACGTTCGCGCAATGGGTCAATAACTTCACCACCCTCAATCAGAGCTTTCATTGTGTAGCCCTGCGTCGTACCGCAATCAGACTCGGTAATAACCAGATCTTGGGTCACGTCAACCAAACGACGCGTCAAATAACCTGAGTTCGCTGTCTTGAGCGCCGTATCGGCCAGACCTTTACGTGCACCGTGAGTAGAAATAAAGTACTGAAGAACGTTCAGACCTTCACGGAAGTTCGCAGTAATCGGCGTTTCAATAATTGAACCGTCGGGCTTAGCCATCAAACCACGCATACCGGCCAACTGACGAATCTGCGCTGCAGAACCCCTAGCACCGGAGTCTGCCATCATATAGATCGAGTTGAAGGATTCTTGACGAACTTCTTTACCATGACGGTTAATCACTGGCTCACTCGCCAATTGCTCCATCATCGCTTTACCTACACGGTCTCCAGCTTTACCCCAGATATCCACCACGTTGTTATAACGTTCCTGTGAGGTCACCAGACCTGAGGAGTATTGCTTGTCAATTTCTTTGACTTCTGCACTAGCTTGCGCAAGGATTTCCGTTTTAACGTCAGGCACAAGCATGTCTTCCATCGCAATGGAAATACCGCCTTTTGTGGCCAAACTGAAACCGGATTGCATCAGCTTATCTGCAAAAATTACAGTATTACGCAGACCGCATTTGCGATATGACTGGTTCACTAGCTTTGAAATTTCTTTCTTTTTTAGTGCTGTATTTAACAGACTGAAAGGCAATCCATTGGGAAGAATTTCAGACAGAATCGCACGTCCAACCGTTGTTTCGTAACGCTTTGGAGTCGAAACCCACTGACCTTCTTCGTCCTGTTTCCAGTCTTTAATACGAACCGTAATGCGCGACTGCAGTTCTACCACACCCGTATCGTAAGCACGACGAACTTCAGCCACATCGGCGAAGAACATACCCTCGCCTTTGCCATTGATTTTCTCACGTGTCGCGTAGTACAGCCCTAACACGATATCCTGAGATGGGACGATTGAGGGTTCACCGTTTGCTGGGAACAACACGTTGTTCGAAGCAAGCATCAAAGTACGGGCTTCAACTTGTGCTTCAAGCGACAACGGCACGTGGACGGCCATCTGGTCACCGTCAAAGTCAGCGTTAAACGCAGCACATACGAGTGGGTGCAGCTGAATTGCTTTACCTTCAATTAACACGGGTTCAAATGCTTGAATACCCAGTCTGTGCAAGGTCGGCGCACGGTTGAGCATCACAGGATGTTCGCGGATGACTTCCTCAAGGATGTCCCACACCACGGGCTCATGTGTATCAACAAGCTTTTTAGCTGCTTTAATAGTCGTTGCCAAACCCATCATTTCCAGACGATTGAAAATGAATGGCTTAAACAATTCCAGTGCCATCAGCTTAGGCAAACCGCACTGATGAAGTTTCAGTGTCGGTCCAACCACAATCACTGAACGACCGGAGTAGTCAACGCGTTTACCCAGCAAGTTCTGACGGAAACGTCCACCCTTACCTTTAATCATGTCGGCAAGTGATTTCAGTTGACGTTTATTTGCGCCCGTCATGGCCTTACCGCGACGACCGTTATCCAGCAAGGAGTCTACTGACTCTTGCAGCATACGTTTTTCGTTCCGTAGAATAATCTCTGGTGCTTTAAGTTCTAACAAGCGCTTCAAGCGGTTATTACGGTTAATCACGCGACGATACAGATCGTTCAGATCCGACGTTGCAAACCGTCCACCATCTAGAGGGACCAATGGTCTTAAATCGGGTGGCAGAACAGGCAGCACTTCCATAATCATCCAGTCAGGCTTAATTCCTGATTTCTGGAATCCTTCAAGCACTTTCAAACGCTTAGAAATCTTTTTGATCTTGGCTTCTGAACCCGTTGCTTTCAATTCAGCACGCAACGTTTCAACTTCGCGATCAATGTCGATCGTGCGCAAGAGTTCGCGAACAGCTTCAGCACCCATTAGTGCTTCAAACTCATCGCCATACTCTTCTGTTTTTGCCAGGAAATCATCGTCCGACATGATTTGACCGCGTTTAAGCGGAGTCATGCCGGGCTCAATGACACACCATGCCTCGAAATAGAGCACACGCTCAATATCGCGCAAAGTCATGTCCAGAACCATACCCAGACGTGAAGGCAAGCTCTTCAAAAACCAAATGTGTGCAACGGGACTTGCCAGTTCGATGTGCGCCATGCGCTCACGACGAACTTTAGCAACAGTCACCTCGACGCCACATTTTTCGCAGATCACACCACGATGCTTTAAGCGCTTATATTTGCCGCACAGACATTCGTAATCTTTGACTGGTCCAAAAATTTTGGAACAAAACAAACCATCACGCTCAGGCTTAAAGGTTCTGTAGTTGATGGTTTCTGGCTTACGGACTTCGCCGTAAGACCATGAGCGAATTTTCTCTGGAGACGCGATACCAATTTTAATGGCATCAAATTGCTCGTCTTGAGAAACCTGTTTAAATAGGTCGAGTAGCGCTTTCATTATTTACGCTCCAAATCCATGTCGAGAGCCAAAGAACGGATTTCTTTCACAAGAACATTGAAAGACTCGGGCATGCCCGCATCAATGGAGTGATCGCCCTTGACAATGTTTTCGTACAATTTCGTACGACCGCTAATATCGTCAGACTTGACGGTCAGCATTTCCTGCAAGGTATAAGCAGCACCATAAGCTTCCAGTGCCCAAACTTCCATCTCACCAAATCGCTGTCCACCAAACTGCGCTTTACCGCCGAGTGGTTGCTGTGTAACCAGAGAGTATGGGCCCGTTGAACGTGCGTGCATCTTATCGTCAACCAAGTGATGCAGTTTCAGATAGTGCATGTAACCAATCGTCACTGGCCGCTCGAACTTATCGCCTGTACGTCCATCATGCAACCAAGCTTGAGTGCGACTTTCCGTCAAACCCAACTCTTCGACTTCTTCATCGGAATAGGCAAGTTTCAACATCTTACCAATCTCTTCCTCTGAAGCACCATCAAAGACTGGTGTTGCACAAGGTACGCCTTTGCGCAGGTTACCGGCAAGTTCAATCACCTCATCATCAGTCAGACTTTCAATATCTGCAGGTGATCCTGTTTCGTTATAGATACGGTCAACAAGCTTACGAAGTTCTTGGACTTGCAATTCTTTTTGTTGTCTGAACATGGCGTCAATTTTACGGCCAACGCCTTTGGCAGCCCAACCCAAGTGAACCTCAAGCACCTGACCGACGTTCATCCGTGATGGAACACCTAAGGGGTTCAAAACAATGTCAACGGGGGTACCATCTGCCATGTATGGCATGTCTTCAACGGGTGTAATGCGCGAGACCACACCTTTGTTACCGTGTCGACCGGCCATTTTGTCACCAGGCTGTAAACGACGTTTAACAGCAAGGTAAACCTTGACCATTTTCAGAACACCTGGTGCCAGCTCATCACCTTGTGTCAGTTTTTTACGTTTTTCGTCAAATGACAAATCAAACTGATGACGCTTAGCTTCAAGCGAATCTTTCGCATGTTCAAGAACTGATGCATGTTCTTCATCCGCTAGGCGAATGTCAAACCACTGCCAGCGATCGAGACTGTCGAGATATTCTTTCGTCAGCTCAGAGCCTTTAGTCAATTTGCGAGGACCACCGTTGACTGTTTTACCGATCAGCATTTTTTCAATACGATCAAACGAGTCATCTTCCACAATACGCAACTGGTCGTTCAGGTCTGTCCGATAACGACGCAACTCATCATCAATAATGGACTGAGCACGTTTATCACGCTCAATGCCTTCACGCGTAAACACTTGAACGTCAATGACTGTTCCAACCATACCGGAGGGGACGCGCAATGACGTGTCTTTAACGTCAGATGCTTTTTCACCAAAAATCGCACGCAGCAATTTCTCTTCAGGTGTTAATTGTGTTTCACCTTTTGGTGTTACTTTACCCACAAGCACGTCATCAGCACGAACTTCTGCACCAATATGAACAATGCCGGAGTCATCCAGACGATTCAACTGACTTTCAGCCAAATTACTGATGTCTCGCGTGATTTCTTCCGCGCCTAACTTCGTATCGCGAGCAACAACCGTCAATTCTTCAATGTGAATGGATGTATAGCGCTCTTCAGAAACAACCTTTTCGGAAATCAGAATCGAGTCTTCAAAGTTGTAACCATTCCAAGGCATAAACGCGATCAACATATTCTGACCCAATGCCAATTCGCCTAGGTCAGTCGATGCACCATCAGCCAACACATCACCGCGCTGCACTTTATCGCCACGTTTGACGATAGGACGCTGGTTGATGTTGGTGTTTTGGTTTGAACGTGAGTATTTGATCAGGTTATAAATATCCACCCCGACCTCGCCAGCCACGTTCTCATCATCGTTCACACGAATCACAATACGATCCGCATCAACATGGTCAACAACACCACCACGTTCTGCTTGAACGGTTGTGCCTGAGTCAACTGCCACGGTGCGCTCAACGCCTGTACCCACAATCGGTTTCTCAGGTCGCAAGCACGGAACGGCCTGACGCTGCATGTTGGCACCCATGAGTGCTCGGTTCGCGTCATCATGCTCGAGGAATGGAATTAAGGAAGCGGCCACCGACACAATCTGTGAAGGCGCAACGTCCATGTAATCCACATTACCGGGCGAAGTTAGCAAAGTTTCGCCCGCTTGGCGACAAGCAATTAACTCATCCAGGAATCTGCCGTCATCATCAAGATGCGCGTTCGCCTGAGCAATGATGAAATTGCTTTCTTCAATTGCGGATAAATAAACAATCTCTTCTGTCACCTGACGATCAACCACCTTACGGTACGGTGTCTCCAAGAAACCGTATTCGTTAAGGCGTGCATACAAGGCCATTGAGTTGATCAGACCAATGTTTGGACCTTCAGGTGTTTCAATCGGACATACACGACCATAGTGTGTTGGGTGCACGTCACGGACTTCAAAACCTGCGCGTTCACGAGTCAAACCACCCGGTCCCAATGCCGAGACACGACGTTTGTGTGTCACTTCAGACAGAGGGTTAGTCTGGTCCATAAATTGTGACAATTGGCTTGAACCGAAGAACTCTTTAACCGCAGCCGAAATAGGCTTGGAGTTAATCAGATCGTGTGGCATCAAGTTGTCAGCTTCTGCCTGACCAAGACGCTCTTTAACAGCGCGTTCAACACGAACGAGACCTGCACGGAATTGGTTTTCAGCCAATTCACCCACACAGCGAACACGACGATTACCCAGGTGATCAATATCATCAATTTGACCACGACCGTTTCTCAATTCGACCAGTGTACTAACAGTATCGAGAATATCGCGGTCTGTCAGTGTCAGAACATCATCATCGGTATCTGGATGACCAAGGCGACTATTCACCTTCATACGTCCAACGCGTGACAAATCGTAGGTTTCATCACTGTAGAACAAACGCTGGAACAAGCCTTCAACAGCTTCTTCGGTTGGTGGCTCACCAGGACGCATCATGCGATAAATCGCAACACGAGCTGACAGTTGATCAGCCGTATCGTCGGTACGCAATGTTTGTGAAATGTATGGACCACGATCCAGATCGTTTGTGAAAAGCGTTTGAATTGTTTTAATGCCAGCAGTACGAATAGTCGCCAAGAGACCTTCAGTAATCTCTTCGTTCGCATTCGCAATGACTTCGCCTGTGTCAGGATCGATCAATTTTGTTGCGAGCACACGTCCAATGAGATAATCCTCTGGCACGGAAATTTTCGTAATTCCGGCATTGGTAATATCACGGACATGTTTTGCAGTCACGCGCTTGTCTTTTTCGACCAAGGTATTGCCGGATTTGTCTTGAATATCAAAACTGGCTACTTCGCCTTTCCAGCGTTCTGGTACAAATTCAATCAATGCACCTTCAGACATCAAATCAAACTGGTCAAACTCAAAGAAATGCGCGAGGATTGATTCAGGCGTCATTCCGATCGCTTTCATCAAAATTGTCACGGGCATCTTTCTGCGACGGTCAATTCTGAAAAATAGCAAATCTTTAGGATCAAATTCGAAATCCAACCACGAACCGCGGTAAGGAATAATTCTGGCTGAGAAAAGTAATTTCCCTGAGCTGTGCGTTTTACCGCGATCGTGTTCAAAGAACACACCGGGTGAACGATGCAGCTGAGAAACAATGACTCTTTCTGTCCCGTTAATCACGAATGAACCAGTATCCGTCATGAGTGGAATCTCACCCATGTAGACCTCTTGTTCCTTCACTTCTTTAACGGTGGGTTTACTGGTCTCACGATCCATGATAACCAGGCGCACTTTTGCACGCAATGAAGATGCAAAGTTCAGTCCGCGCATCTGACATTCTTTAACGTCAAAAGCTGGGTCTGACAGTGCATAACTGACAAACTCCAATCTCGCCATGCCGTTATGGCTGACGATAGGGAAAATAGATTTAAACGCAGCCTCTAAACCTTCATCTTTACGCTTTGACGGTGTTGTGTCAGGTTGAAGAAAGGTTCTGTAGGATTCAATTTGCGTAGCCAGCAAGTACGGGACGGTTTGCACATCCTCCCGCTTAGCAAAGCTTTTACGGATGCGCTTTTTTTCGGTGAACGAGTATGGCATGAGCACTCCGACTCAAAGTTATGCGAACCGTATATGACGGCTCTGGGGGAACGACTTCAGGAAACATTGCTGCCTGTTACAACCAGGTTTCCTGAAGTCGCAAAACCCGGAAGCAAGAAATCAAGCTCCCGGGTTTGCAAAAACTCGAAATTACTTGAGTTCGACTTTAGCGCCGGCCTCTTCAAGTTTTTTCTTGCCTTCTTCGGCTTCGGCTTTATCAACGCCTTCTTTAATCGCTTTAGGTGCGCCGTCAACCATGTCTTTAGCTTCTTTCAAGCCAAGACCTGTCAGCTCACGAACAGCTTTAATCACGCTGACTTTGTTTGCGCCAACTTCAGCCAGAACGATAGAGAATTCTGTCTGCTCTTCAGCAGCAGCTTCACCACCACCAGCTGCAGGTGCAGCAACAGCCACAGCGGCCGCAGCAGCTGAAACACCAAACTTCTCTTCCATTTCTGAAATCAGCTCGGACAGCTCAAGCACGGACATACCGGCGATTGCGTCGAGAATTTCTGCTTTAGTCATTTCTGAACTCCGTTTAAATAAATATTTACCAGGTATTGGATATCGTTTGCCTTACCGCAGCAACGAACGAATTAAGCCTCGGATCCCTGCTTCTGATCTCTAACAGCAGCGAGTCCACGGACAAACTTCGTGGGTACTTCGTTGAGTGTGCGTACAAATTGCGCGATAGGTGCTTGCATTGTTCCGAGCAGCTTGGACAGCAACTCTTCACGTGACGGCATCGTTGCCAACGCTTTGACCCCATTGGGATCCAGCACGCTGTTGGGCAGCGCACCAGCTTTGACAACCAATTTGTCATTCGCTTTGCTAAAAGCCGAAAGCACTTTTGCAGCGCTAACTGGGTCATCACTGATGGCATACATCAATGGACCTGTCAGCTGCTCTGTCAGACCTTCAAAATTCGTGTCTTTCAAAGCGCGACGCACCAGCGTGTTCTTTAAAACACGCAGGTACACACCTGCTTCGCGCGCATTTTTGCGCAGTACGGTGACGGCAGCGACGTCCAGACCACGATACTCAGCGACGATAATCGATTGTGCACTT
Organism: Orrella sp. 11846; assembly: GCF_048820935.1. Lineage (NCBI taxonomy): Bacteria > Pseudomonadati > Pseudomonadota > Betaproteobacteria > Burkholderiales > Alcaligenaceae > Orrella > Orrella sp. 11846. The sequence continues at coordinate 2,624 of NZ_JBMERD010000027.1, read as the reverse complement.
TCCAACTGGGAAGTGATTTCTTCGATAACGGCCGCTTTTTCAGTACGATTGAGACTCACGGTTTGAACACTCCATCAAGTGACACAGAAAAATTCCGTGTCTTCCGAATGCGGCGAACCTGGTCGAGCTCTTTAAAGAAATCTTCCATGGACGCCGTCTACGCTGGATAGGTACTAACCAAATTAAGTTTTAATTGATCACACTTCGATCAATCTCCACTCCAGCGGTCTTTGACAGCAGCACCTTACTTATCTTGCGACTTTAGGGTGCAGCCCAAAGTTTTTTTGCATTAACGTGTGAGATTAAGCACCCGTCAATGATGCAACTTCAATGCGTGCGCCGCCACCCATGGTGGAAGACACAGCAACTTTACGTAAATAAACACCTTTCGATGTTGCAGGACGTGCTTTGTTCAATGCATCAATCAAAGCCAGCAAGTTGTTTTGCAGCTTTTCCACATCAAACGAAGCGCGACCGATTGTGGCGTGGATAATACCGGCTTTATCTGTACGGTATTGAACTTGGCCAGCTTTTGCATTCTTAACAGCTGTCGCAACATCGGGCGTGACGGTACCCACTCTTGGGTTTGGCATCAAACCACGGGGACCTAAAATCTGACCGAGTTGACCCACGATACGCATCGCATCGGGAGAAGCAATCACAACGTCAAAATCCATATTGCCTGCTTTGACTTGATCAGCCAAATCTTCCATACCGACAATATCAGCCCCGGCGTCTAATGCTTCCTGAGCTTTATCGCCCTGGGTAAACACAGCCACACGAACTGTTTTGCCAGTTCCTTCAGGCATGACAACAGCACCACGCACGAGTTGATCTGATTTTCTTGGATCAATTCCGAGCTGAACGGCCACGTCGATGGATTCGTCGAATTTCGCTGTAGCACACTCTTTAACGAGTGCAAGTGCTTCTTCAACTTGGTACAGTTGTTCACGATTAATTTTTTCGGCAATTGCTGCCATGCGTTTGGACAATTTAGCCATGATTAGACTCCTTCAACCGTAATGCCCATGCTGCTTGCGCTACCAGCGATGGTGCGAACAGCTGCATCTAAATCACGGGCTGTCAAATCAGGCTCTTTTGTCTTCGCGATTTCTTCTGCTTGTGCACGCGTCAACTTACCAACCTTATCCAGGTGTGGCTTTGGTGATCCCTTTTGAATTCCAGCTGCTTTCTTAATCAGAATAGAAGCGGGTGGCGTTTTCATGATAAAAGTGAAGCTCTTATCAGCAAACGCAGTGATCACGACAGGAATTGGCAAACCAGGTTCCATGCCCTGAGTTTTAGCGTTAAACGCTTTGCAGAATTCCATGATATTCAAACCACGCTGACCGAGCGCAGGCCCGATTGGTGGCGATGGGTTGGCTTTACCAGCTGGCACTTGCAGCTTGATATAACCGGCAATCTTCTTTGCCATTAGAATCTCCTAACGGGTGCAAACGCTGCCTAAACAGGCATCTCCCCATTGGTTAAAAATCAGGTTTTTTCAACCTGGCTAAAATCCAACTCCACTGGAGTTGAACGTCCGAAAATAGCAACAGATACGCGTACCTTGCTCTTCTCGTAATTCACTTCTTCAACGTTGCCGTTAAAGTCGGCAAATGGACCTTCCTTAACACGAACCATTTCACCCACTTCAAAGAGAATTTTGGGTCTTGGTTTCTCAACACCTTCCTCGATCTGAGAAAGAATATTTTTGACCTCACGCTCCGAGATAGGTGTTGGACGATTACCTGAACCACCCAAGAAACCCGTGACACGTGGTGTACTTTTAACCAAATGCCATGATTGATCTGTGAGCTCCATTTCGACGAGCACGTATCCAGGGAAGATGCGACGTTCTGTAATTGATCGTTGCCCATCTTTCATCTCAACAACTTCTTCAGATGGAATCAGGATCTGACCAAAAGCATCTTGCAACTCCATGCGCTCAATTCTTTCGAGCAGCGCTTTGTGTACACTTTTCTCCATGCCTGAGTAGACATGAACGACATACCACTTTTTACTCATACGTTGCCCCTGTTATCGCCAGCCCAGCAACACACCATAGAGCAGCCATTCTAGACCTTTGTCAAGAATCCAAAGAAATATTCCCATGACAGCAACAAATGCAAAGACGATGCCTGTCATTTGGAATGTTTCTTTGCGAGTTGGCCAAACAACCTTACGAACTTCGTAATAGGATTCTTGACCAAAACCAATCAGTCGCTTACCCGGATTACTCAACGCAACGATACCCGCAGCCACTAAGAGGCTCAGGATGAAGATTGCTGCGCGTACTGGAGCAGCTAGTTGCGTTTCAAGTGCTGAAAAAGCGACAATTCCGGCTGCAACGACGACGACAGCCAACACCAGTTTGATCCGGTCGGCTGTATTTGGAACTGTTTTTATACTCTTGTTGGACATCAACAGTGACTCATTGTGCGTAGGCACGATGTGGCTTATCGAGCCATTTCGGTGGCAGGGGCAGAGGGTCTCGAACCCCCAACCTTCGGTTTTGGAGACCGACGCTCTGCCAATTGAGCTATGCCCCTTCTACCTACCAATCGTGTTATCGACTGGTCAACAAATATAACAGATTCGTTGACCAGAAAATAACTTTTTCT
>NZ_JBMERD010000026.1:0-17219 GCF_048820935.1 Orrella sp. 11846 | reverse complement strand
GTTCTATTTCAAAAATATTACTGGTAACCTTGTTCATGGCGGCATTCTCCTTGGTGATTTTGGTTTCGTCACTAACAATCAACCAGAAATGCCGCCTCCTTACAAGACATTCAAACACTACTTTCGGTTATAGCTCCCACAAGAAACAAGAATGCATTGAGTATGCATTAGCCCACCCTGAAATTAGCCTCAAGCGACTTTCATCTGACTTAGGGGTTGGTTACTCAACACTGAGTAAATGGGTGCGCCAAGCCCGCCAAAATGGGGTGGAAGGCGCGAACCGTAACTTGAATGCTGACCAACAGCGAATCAAAGACCTTGAGAAAGAGAACGCCCATCTGCGCGAGGTCAATGAAATCATAAAAAAGGCGCACGTGTACTTTGTCAACAATCCAAGTCGATAAGGTACACGTTCATGGCTGAACACATTACGCATTATCGGATCAAGGCACTGTGCGAATCGTTGCAAGTCAGCCGCAGCGGTTTTTACCGCTGGCGAACACGCAAACAGGTTGTTTGCGCAGTTGATGAAGCCGTTAAAAAGGCCTTTAAAACCCATAAAGGCCGGGCAGGTGCACCGTGTTTAACCGCTGATATTCAGGCCGACGGCATGAACATTAGTGAACGTACCGTTGGCCGATCGCTTAGCAAACAAGGCCTGCACTGTCGCCATAAGCGTAAGTTTAGGAACACCACTGATTCAAACCATCAATGGCCAATTGCCCCTAACTTGCTGAACCAAAACTTTACTGTTAATAAGCCTAATGTGGCCTGGGTAGGCGACATTACTTATAGTACGCCCAGCCAGCGTAGCCCGCCTGCATGGGGGTGAAGCTGCTTGAGCATGTTTGGAATGCAGGACCCCGGAGGAGTTGACGTTGCAGTACCGGGGCATGCCCTTCCTCTGCTGCGAGAGGAAGTGAGCCGAAGCGGCGGTGACTTGCCGACACTGGCAAGGTGACGTAGTCCGTGGGAAACGGGGCTTGAGGCGAAGCGGTTACGCCAAGATAAGTCTCTAGGCTGAGCATGGGACGGTTGAGGAACACGAACCTGTTAAACCGCATCTGAGGGTTGAAATGTCACCCCTGCCCACACCGCTTTACGGGCAGGACGCGAACGGGAGCTGGGTACAGGTATGGCCCAGCGACACGAATGCTGATTGGACAAGTAGGCTGATCAGCAGGGAACTACGGAGAGCGCGCAGCTAGACCGTGGTGTTTGCGACGACTTGCGACAAGCAAGGATAAAGACTGCGACAGGCAGCCTCGCCCGTGTGTTGAGTCCAGCATGTGAACTGGGGAAGGCTTGCACAAATGCTAAGGGAGTGTGCCCCCGATGATGTGCAGGCTGGCGGAGCCCGCGTAGTAGTCCGAGGTTGGGAAAACCAGCCACATGGCGAAGGCGGGCAGTTTAAGTGGTTTGTTTGGCCGATTAATTGACCACAATGAGGTGAAGACCTTTGATAATCAGTGAAATGCAAAACAAACTGGCGATATGGTCAACCGAGGACAAAGAACGCAAGTTCGATCGACTCCTACGACTGATTGCCGACAAAGATTGGCTGAGCGAAGCGGTTCGCATTACGCTGGCCTCCAGCGGAGCACGCACGCCGGGCGTTGATGGTGTTGACAAACGTATGCTGGAAATGAATCTCCAGCACGAACTGGCGACGATACGCGAAGAGCTATTGGCGGGCTCGTACAGTCCGCTGCCTGCACGACGCGTGTATATACCGAAAGCGAACGGCAAGCTCAGGCCGCTCGGCATTCCGAGCCTGCGGGACCGGATCGTGCAACGGGCCATGCTGATGGCAATGGAGCCGATATGGGAGAGCGATTTCCACCCGGCTTCCTATGGCTTCAGACCGGCCCGTAGCGTACACCATGCGATTCGCACGGTGAAGCTTCAGCTGCAAGATAGTGGTGAACAAAGTGTCGCCGGACGCTGGGTAATCGAGGGCGACCTTGCCAGCTACTTCGATACTGTTCATCATCGTCTTCTGATGAAGGGAATCCGCAAGCGCATCGCCGACCAGCGCTTCCTCGCCCTGCTCTGGAAATTCATCAAGGCGGGCTGCGTTGATCGTGATCTGTTCCGCGCTTCGAGCGAAGGTGTTCCTCAGGGCGGTGTCATCTCACCCCTGTTGTCCAACATCATGTTGCATGAATTTGATGCGTGGATGGAACGGAACTACCTGAACAAGAAGGTGCGCAAAGATCGGTGGGCGTGGAACTTCGGCATTCTCAAGCAGCGGCCCATTGCTGTGCGAGAAAATCGGCAGTGGAAACCTGCTGTAGCCTACTGCCGGTACGCTGATGACTTTGTGATCGTAGTCAAGGGAACCCGTGAACATGCTGAGACCGTACGTGAAGCATGCCGTGAGTTCCTTGAAGGCGAACTGAAGCTCACGCTGAATATGGAGAAAACCCATATTACACATGTGAATGACGGCTTCGTCTTCCTGGGTCACCGAATCATCCGCAAGCGAGGGCCACGCGGCACTATGCGGCCTGTGACGACGATTCCGTGGGAGAAGTGCCGGGGCTTTGCCCAGAGGCTGGTCAAGCAATCGCCTTATGCTGCACGGTTGAGTCAACGATCACTTCGGTCAAGGCTTCTGGATCAATCAGACTCATCTGAGTGGCTGTGTTGATGGTCTGTGCCAGCAGTTCCTCCACACCCTCTTCACCAATCGCTTGCCGAAACCGAGACAGTTGAGATGGGACACAGGGCAGTCGATGCTCAAAATACTCCATGCCACAGAAGTACTGCCAGGTTGGTGTTTCTGCCCAGCGCGCAACGACGCCCTCATCGCTTTCATCAAACGAATGTTTGAGATACAGCAAACCAATCATTAATCGAAGTGGCAGTCTGGGTCTGCCAGCTTTAGAAATACCACCATCTTTAATCTGAATGCTTTCGCCAAACATATCAAATTGTTTAATTTTTTTAGAAGCCTTTGCTTTACGAGCAAAGGCTTCTAAAAAGATGCTTCTAAAGTTTGCCAAAGCATGCGTTGAGATAATACTGCTAGGGGGTGGCGTAAATCGATCATTTGATCTAAACGCCCGCGGAAGAAATCAAAAGGATCGTCAGCATTCAACGCAAAACTCCCAGAAAAAGGTCCAAATAGAGTCTAAACTGGGAATTGTTGTATCATTTTTTGCTCAATTAATCCATAATAATCAACATGTTATTGATTATTCAGGGGCGACTAATTAAACAATTTTTCAATGAATATTTTTCAGGCTATCAAAATAAAGAAGTTATTTCTGACAAGTACTGGGAGTTTAAAGCAGCAAACGCTATCTGCTTTAGGATTGCCCATCCCAGAGCAACACATGGGCATGGCGAATTTCGAGACAAAGTAATTCAACGAATCAATGCTCATACTTTGAGCGGACAATTTACATAACAACACATTGCAGCCTGGTCGAATGCAATCGAACTGTGTCGCATTAACCGTGGCCTGGATGACTTGCTAGGCAAAAACACACTGACCGGCCAGATCACGGCCCCCGACTATCAGGTAGTCATCAGGACGATTTCTCGTCCGGATCAAGCTCGTATTGTTGTAGACGAAATGACTGCCATGCTTTTTGATTAAGCGGCATCGATATCTTTCCTACCGCGGTGTGACGTGACCCTGTCCACGTGTGTGGCCAATGTCCGGAAACTCAAACGCTCAGCCATGCGCGCCATGGGGATTGCCAATCTGATCGTGCTTACAAACTTAACCTTTCTTCACAAATCCAACTCAGCGCAAAACCTCGCTTGTATGCCAAACTTGTCACCATTGTGGTTTTAGTAATAATAAACAAGCGCTTCAGGAGACACGCATGAAAGACCAAGTTAAAGAATGGCTAGCCTCTCAAGAAAAACAATTGATTCAATTAGCTGCCGATCTCGTGAATATTGATTCCAATAGCTATGATCAACCTGGCGTCATGCTGGTCTTTGAGCGACTCGAACAATTTTTTAATGGTCACGATATTCCGGTGCAATGGCACACACACGACGGCAAAAGAAACGCCATTTCAGTGCAACTACCCGGACAAGTCCGTGATGAGCGACCCGTACTCCTGATGGGTCACTGCGACACAGTTCACCCTACAGGCGATGCAAAAACACGGCCTTTCTCTATTGAAGGCTTTCGGGGTTATGGCCCTGGTGTGGCCGATATGAAAGCAGGTGTGGCCATGAACGCCTTTATCGTGGCAGCTTATAAACAACTGGGCGGCGCACCCAATCCGCTGTACGCTTTATTTACCTGCGATGAAGAAATTGGTTCACCCACATCCCGAACGGTGATTGAAGCGTATGCGCGCAAAGCCACCTATGTACTTAATGCCGAACCAGGTCGTCCGGAAGGTCAAGTCGTCACAGAACGTCGGGGCGGCGTTTTTATGGAAATCACAGTCACTGGCAAAGCTGCTCACTCAGGCTCCAACTTTACCAAGGGTGCTAGTGCGATTCATGAATTGGCTAAAAAAATCAATCGAATAAGTGCACTCACCGATTTAGATCGCGGCATTACGGTCAATATCGGCCTGGTCTCAGGTGGTGTCTCAGTGAACACCGTGTCACCACAAGCTCAGTGTAGTGTGGATCTGCGTATTACCAATTTGGAGGATCGCGATCGCATCGTTCAACGAATTGAGTCAATCACTCAACATTGCGATGTCGGGGGCACCCACGCCAGTCTGCGCATTATTGGTGAATTTCGCCCCATGCAAAAAACCGAACAGTCCATGGCTCTTTTTCATCTCTATCAAGAAACAGCGAAAGAAATCGGAATCGATATTCAAGAGTTTTTTGCAGGAGGTTGTGCGGACTCTGGCATTACATCGAGCATGGGTTGTGCAACCGTCTGTGCGACTGGACCTGTAGGCGGTCACACGCACACCAAGGAAGAATATGTAGAACTCAACACATTTGTGCCACGTGCGCAAATTGCAGCTGCCGTGATCGCACAACTCGATTAAATCATGATTGAGTTTTTTTCTATCCCCATGCTTGTCATTGTCGCTACGTTTTTTATGGCAGGCTTGGTCAAAGGCGTGACTGGCATGGGTTTACCGACACTCTCCATGGGTGTTTTAGGTGCCTTCATGTCGCCCGTCATTGCCGCTTCCTTATTGATTATTCCTTCATTCGTGACGAATGTCTGGCAGTTGCTGAGTGGCCCTAGCTTAGGCATTCTAATCAGACGGTTATGGCTAATGATGGTCTGCATTCTCTTAGGAACGCTTGCGGGCACTTGGCTTTTAACGCACGCCAACACAGCCTGGACCACCACGGCCTTGGGATCAGCACTGGTGATTTATGCCCTGCATGGGTTATTCGCGCGCCCCTTATCCATTGCCGCTCATTTGGAGGGCATTCTGTCTCCGATCATTGGCGCAATCACTGGCATCATTTCTGGTAGCACGGGTGTTTTTGTGATTCCAGCTGTCCCCTATCTTCAAGCTTTAGGTCTACAAAAGGATGACTTGATTCAAGCTTTAGGTCTGTCTTTCACGATTTCAACCATTGCGCTCGCAGCTGGCTTGACTATGGGCGGTCAGTTCAATGCTGGAGACCTCACACTTTCAACCCTAGCGATTATTCCTGCTTTACTGGGTATGAAAGTCGGTACCCTGATCCGTGCCCGAATCAGCATTCTTACGTTTAGACGCTGGTTTCTTATTTTTTTAGGTCTATTGGGTTTGGAGCTGATCAGTCGAATGATTCGATGATTAGCTCCAAAGTGCCCTAGCGCATCAAACTATTAATCATTTTTCAAAGGAACAGCAAATTGATCTGCATCGCCCACGATCTGCAAAAGTTCAACGGGTGTATGACCTGTACGCCCATAATGTGTGTCATTGCCTGGTGTCAAAATGACCACGCTGCCAACAGGCGTATGCACTAATTTGTTCGCATCAAACTGATCTCCCATACCTAATTCCAAATCTCCTGAAAGGACCATGACCGCCGCAGCTTTACCCTCCTTGATTCGTCCATGTGCAGGAATGTCTGAGTTTGCAGGTAACCAGATCTTCACGGCCACAACACCCGTATCCTCATCGTTATAAATACGAAAATGTTTCGCGCCTGGAATTGAGTGACGAGTCAATATAACAACTATAATGAGAATCAATTGCATCAATAACACTGAGCCTAAGGACAACTCACATAACCTATGATTTAATCTTCGCCCAGAACCAACATCTTCCTTTGTGCGTCATGCCTCGATCTAAAACGACTCATCCATCACCGTCCCTATTAAATCTCACCACACCTGTTGCTATGGGCTATATCCCGTTAGGCGCTGTCTTTGGTTTTTTATTTATTCAAGCAGAAGGTCCTTGGTGGCTTGCGATTTTCGCGAGCCTCTGGATTTATGCGGGCGCAGCACAATATATGATGATTCCGATGCTTGTCGCGGAATTATCCGTCGGCACAATCGCATTGGCGACATTCATCATTAATTTGCGTCACATTTTTTACGGTTTATCGCTCTTGAATACTTTGCCTAAAAAATGGTGGCAACGCAGCTACTGTATGTTTGCCCTAACGGATGAAACCTACTCTGTTCTAACGGCCTTACCGCCTGAGGTCAGGACACAAAAAATGACGCTCCTGGCTTTTTTAAATCAAAGTTGGTGGGTTCTCGGCACACTCATTGGCATCATTTTAGGCGCACAAGCCAAATTGGACATTGCCGGCATGGATTTTGTATTGGCTGCCTTGTTTGCTGTCCTGGCCGTTGAACAATGGCGAGCAAACCGCGACTTCACTCCGATCTGGATTGCGATCATCGCCTATCTTGTGGCTATTTTTATAATGCCAAGCCATGCCCTATTATTAGCTATTGCAATCAGTTTATTCATAAGCATTTTGCGGCCTCAAACACTCCAGGATACCCACGCATGAATACGCAATACCTCTTCATAACCGTTGTCGCCATGGGTCTGGTGACATTCGTTTTGCGTGCCTTGCCATTTATGGCAGGCAAATTCCTGCGACAGCATGTGTTTGTTAAAAAGCTTGGGGATAATTTACCCTTGGCGATTATGTGCTTACTGCTACTCGACGCTCTATATGGTCAATCGTTAAACAACTCACACAACATTTGGCAAGAACTGTTAGCTGCAGTTGTTGTCATCGTTTTTCAGCTACGCACACGGCAACCTCTGCTGAGCATTTTGGCAGGAACTGTCCTTTATGTGTTACTACGATCAATACCCTAAGCTTCAGATTTGGCTGCACGTTTAAATCCACGCAAACCCTTGTTTATAAAAAAAAACCATAACCAATAAGTCAGCTCTAGAACGTGCCAACTTGATTTGAGTCACTTGTTTACTAAAACCAAATGACTTTTTTCAATTGCCTTTGACCTTGTTGAAAAGCTGACGACTTTTTCAATCGTGAACGGGCTCGCATCATCAGGTAGAGTGCTGATCGTTCGGTGATATGTGGCTTTACTTTAAATTCGAACCGTGGTGTAAATACTGGCACATCAAGCCCAGGGCAACAAACTATACAAGTACGCGAACCGATTCATCGAATCCTCGAATGTTGGCAACTCACCTTGGACGTCATCCTTCAGATTTACGTAGCCATCCCTAGCTTGCAAACCTCACCACAAATAGGGCTTACGAAGTAATTTTCCCCGTAAAATCAAAATATTAAACAATAACTTCGGGTGACTGCGCCGATGTCACATTGTACCGTTGACAAACACTTTTCGGCCATCTGGGATGTCGAGTCATCGAAGCCGATTTTGCCGATGGCCCACTGAGTTCTGATGGTGGTGCATTGCTGTTGCGTCATGTCGACCAGAAGGTCGAAATCTCAGCCGCAGACGTGTTGTGCGAACTGCGCGCCCCCGATCGAATCACCCACTCATTGGCCAATTTGGTGGGTCAGCGCCTGTATGGATTGACGCTGGGATATGAAGATCTCAATGATCATGACCTGCTGCGCACAGACCCGTTAATACAAACAGCCATTTTCCCGAACGTTAATCTTGAAATCAGTCATCGTTTTGCTCTTCGTAGTGGTTTTTTTAGCAAACTCCAACCTACTAGAGCGTCGCGGTGACTGCCGTCATTCCGTCAGAAATTACAGTAGTTTAGGGGCTATATCCACGCCGTTGAAGGAGTGGGGAGCGCTTAGTTCCAAGCATCTTTCTGCAGATGCAACTACAATTGAGAGCCACGTTGTTGAGCGGCAACCACAGTGAGCGTGCCTTCTAAAAACACATTTTTCAGCGCCAACTGGTTAATTCTGGCACGAAGCATCACCGATTCAGACCCTACCCACCCCACTGACCGTTCTGCCCGAATTTCCGCCATGACCTCGTACTGGAAGAAATAGTGGCAAACGACTGCGAATACTATGGGTACGACCATCCTTCGTGTTCGACACGAAAAATACGCAGTGGGGCACCGGGCTTTGTCGTATCCGCACGCAGATAAAAGACCACGCGCTGCTTCTTGCCGAAGTTGGTGAAATCAACATTCATAGTGATCATGCCACGCAACATCGGCTCATGAGGATCTGGCATGGGTTCTTCAATCGTACCGTCGAAATCCTGAGCGCCATAAAGTGGATGCGCGCCAACGTTTCCCGAGGCTAGCCAGGCCACGATGTCATCAGTGAAATAGTTCCTGGCCACCGCCGGATCGAATGCACTCGGCATCTGGCTGTTCTCTGATTGGAACTGACGTTCGTAAACCTCACGCACAAGATCCTGTGCCTGGGCGATAGGATCAATCTCAGCATTCCCCGCGTAAGGCTCATGTTTCAGTGGCTGCGATGACTGCTGCAAAGGTGGAGTCGCACTGGTGTCCTCGCCCTCAGGCGTGATGAAGCGCTGCGCCACCCAGCCGGCCTTAGTCATTGCCTTATTGCGCATCAAACACCAACGTGGCGGCAGTGCTTTGATCTGCGTTTCCGTCATAGCAGTATAGTGGGCGGCAGTATAAAAAGGCACACAGGTAATTTGTTGCATATCGCGTTCATTGTGAGCGAAGGACTCAATGACCGGATAGGCAGTGCCAGGCCCCATGCGGGCATTAAGCACATCGTGAGTCCCGATACCAGTGACTCGCCATCCGTCTGGGCCGTGTCCGTCGATCTCAGCCCTTGCCGACGTTGCAAGAACCGTCAGGACGGTGGCGGTCAGCACCAACTTGATTCGACTGATGGACCTGTTGCTCATCATCATGACTTCACCTCCACGATGGCACGACCAAGCACCTTACGGCCGCTGACGTCGAGATAACGAACTTCGTAAGTACCTGGCTCTTGCGGCATTGTCAATTCCAGAGACTGCGCTCCCACGGCCTTATGCGCCACAATCCAGCTGAAATCTGCTTGATCGGCGCGAGCCAACGCAATGCGTTGGTCGGTGCTATCGCTGCCGCCGGTCCATGACACGGTGATGAGTTGACCAGCACTTGCCTGCGCCGGCGCGGAAAGCCCGGCACCATCATCCAGCGGCGCATCTTTCGCCACGACTTCGAATGGATGTCTAGCCAGCGTCCGTTTTCCTTCCTGCAGTATGTAGCGGATCTCATACAGACCCGTTGTAGTTGGCGTGTTCAGCTCTCCCTCACGCCTATCCTGAACAGTGATGTAATCGCCATACTTGCCCTCAGCAGTGCCCACGGGCACGATGGTGACATAGTCTCGTGGATGGATCGATGCAGACCAGTTAACCCGCAGTTTAGTGCCTGCGCGCACCACGGCCGGACCGCTCACCGTCACTTGCGCCTCGACCACTTCCACGGGGGCAGAAGCCAAGGTGCGACTGCCTTCTTGCAAGACATAGCGCACTTCATACAGACCGGGGTCGGAAGGCGCGGTCAACTGGTTTTCAGTGCCTTCACGCACGCGCTGATAATTGGTATACGTCCCCTCGTTCGCACCCACAGGTACAATGGTGACATAGTCTTGTGGATGAACCGAGGACGACCAAGACACTTTGAAACTCGACCCGGCTGTCACTTGGGGCGGCGCAGTGATACCCACGTCAGCCGCCACCACCTCAACAGGGGCAGAAGCCAAGGTGCGACTGCCTTCTTGCAAGACATAGCGCACTTCGTACAGACCGGGGTCGGAAGGCGCGGTCAGCTGATTTTCAGTGCCTTCACGCACGCGCTGATAATTGGTATACGTCCCCTCGTTCGCACCCACAGGTACAATGGTGACATAGTCTTGTGGATGAACCGAGGACGACCAAGACACTTTGAAACTCGACCCGGCTGTCACTTGGGGCGGCGCAGTGATGCCAACATCAGCCGCCACCACCTCAACAGGGGCAGAAGCCAAGGTGCGACTGCCTTCTTGCAAGACATAGCGCACTTCATACAGACCGGGGTCGGAAGGCGCGGTCAACTGGTTTTCAGTGCCTTCACGCACGCGCTGATAATTGGTATACGTCCCCTCGTTCGCACCCACAGGTACAATGGTGACATAGTCTTGTGGATGAACCGAGGACGACCATGAGACATTGAAGCCCGAGCCAGCTGTTACCTGCGCGGGCGCGTTAAGCTCCACGGTTGCTTCGATTGCTTGTGGTTCCGGTTCCGGCTCGGGTGCAGCCGCAGCCAGCGTCATGGGTTGCAGATCCAACACCGACTGAACTTGCGCCAGTGCCGCCTTCAATTCTTGCGCGTTTTGAGCCGGAACAAAAATGCCGCCCGTGTTCTTGGCGATGCAAGCTAGATTTTCATGGGCGTCGTCCTTGAGATCGAAGCCCACGACATGGGTAGTAAATTTCACGCCCTGTCGCGCCAATTGCCCAGCCAGTGCGCAAGGGTCTGCCTGACAAGTTTCCAGACCATCAGAGATAAGAACCACGGTGGCTGGATTATCTCGGTAAGACAACACATCGGCCGCATGTTGAACAGCGGCGGAGATTGGGGTTTTACCTCTCGGACGGATATCTCTGACTGTTTTGATAAAATGCGCCCGGTCAATCGGCCCAGGTTCAATCAAGGTCTCAATATCAGTACAGTCGCCCTGCGAGCGATGCCCGTAGGCAACAAGACCCAAGTTTGCATCATCTGGCCAACCTTCGACCAGATCGGCCATCACCTCACGAGCAATCTCGATTTTGCTCACACCATCGATTTGGCCCCACATAGAGCCCGAAGCGTCATAGACGATCATCACGTCCTCAGCCGCCGAGGCTGCTGAAAGAGGTATTGCGGTGACCGTGGCCGCAACCAGCACCGCCTTTAGAATGCTCATTATTTTCTCCTGCTGTGGAAACTGCATCATGTCTGCCGTCAGTCCTGTCTCAAGCATGCGATGCCCAATCCGCTCATTACCCCCACATCGTTCGTGAGCTTGAAAGTTTTCATCGTCTAATGCGCCGCCAACGCCGAAGTGTCACATCTGTTTCCCTACTCTATGTCAAGCGAATACAGTCTAACGGTAAAACAATGAAAGCGCCCCCTTCATTTGGAGGGGAACATACGAGACGCAGGATGTGTTAGAGGCCCTGCGGTTTAACGACTCTATTTATCGAACTTGGATCCGCCCTGCAAAAGCTTTTCGATCCCAGGCAGATAAAAAGGGTCACCAACTTGCGATTGCCCACGGCTCATGAAATCCAGCAGGCTATTATCACTTTGTATCTGTGCCGAAGTAATATTCATGAAACCAGCGACATCAGCGTATTCCAGCGTTTCATCACTGGAGTTTCGACGGGACACACGAAACCAGAACCTAGGCTGCAACACCGCGCTGAGATTGTTTAGAGTCCTATGGCATGATTGCTTCTGACAAATGTTAGAAATGCATATCGTTGCCACCCATCGACGCGACAGCCTATTCAAATAGCTTCTTGAGTGCCTCCATGTGCGGCTGCAATGCAGCACGGTCTTGCTCTGCCTTTTTTCTGGCCTCGACGTTACGTTGATGGCTTTTTTCCATACGACCCAGTATTAGCTCTTTTTGTTCAGCACTCAAGGCGTTGTCTTTTTTGATGTTCGCAACACCCTGTTGATACAAGGCATCGAGCTCTTTAGGCGACATATTGATGGACGAGGACATATAAGCCTGAGTCGTGCGGTCGCCCACGTCGGCAAACTGTTCGACGTTATCGAAGCCATGGCGCGCGGCCAGCTGACTCAAATCGGCGTATTCAGGCCCTTTGCCTTGCATCTGCGCGAGGCTGGAGCTCAGTGGTCTGGTCGGGTCGATGTGACGACGCCTAGCATCCTGATACTTTTCCCCAAGCGCCACCAACTCTGGCATCGCAGCAATAAAACGTTCAACTTGTTGTGGGGTTAGCGGATTGGCATAAGCCATGGATGACAACCCACTACAAAGCATCAAGATCAAACTGGTGCAGAGTCCGCGAAAGATTTTCATAAGCTCGATATTGAAATTTGAATTAGAACCAGCCAGCAGAGCGGACCCTGCATGAGGCATTGTACGATAGTCTCTTATCGTAATCTGTACCCGGGAACCGCACACCGTCCGTACGGACAGGATCAGCCACGCATCAACGCCCAAACTTCGTCGTGCGCAACAAGATCAAGCCAGACCATCCTGATGGGTCAGTGCTGAACTGATATTCCCCCAGCTTTTCGCAATTTTTAGCGCCAGCGGTTATGCGATCATTGTCAGCCGATCGGTGATATCCCCCGCTCAGATCTGGTTGAGTGGAATGGACAAAGCAAGCGATTAGACGCAACCGCCAAGTCGTGAGCCCTGTCCACTGTCATCACGCGCGTGCATGAACGTTCGAACACGCGCTTTCTCCAACACGGATCTGAGAGACGCTGAGTTGGTTGACTATGCGCCAATCGTTGCCCAAACAGACAACCCCACAGCTCATCGATCCCAAATACTTTGCACATCGGATGCAGCCTATTTTAAATTCCGATCTGTATTGCACACGTTTTGTGAATTCAGACATTTCAAACGTCTTGCTTACAACATCCTTGGCGTTCTGAGCGGCGTTGTTGAGGGGCAACCTCAAGCATCGATTTGCACACCAGATGCTGGCCAAGCCTTGACAAGGCAAAAGCTTAAGGTACATTGAATATGATCTGTAGTGAGGCGCACATGCAATACACCATGACGCGATGGTGGCGGCGGCTGCCGGCGACAAGCTTACTTTTTATTCTAGCTATCGCAGGCATGCGCCCAGTCTTCGCCTTCGACCCTACCACAATCACACGATTGCCGCAGCCTGTCGACGAGGTCCTGCTCGTCATCGATGGGGCAATCACACGCACCAATCGCGATGAAGCGGCACACCTCGATCTAAATGCCATACGCAGCTTGCCTGCTCACAGCTTGCACACGAACACGGTCGTCACTGACGGCGTCAAGCACTTCGAAGGGGTCCTGATGCGAGATCTTCTGGAACTGGTCGGTGCAATCGGCACCACGGTGCAAGCCAGGACACTTAACAACTACAGTGTCGACATTCCGATGAGCGACTTTTACGATTATGACGTTGTGTTAGCTTCCCATATGGACGCAACGCAATTGCTGCCTTCAGGTAAAGGTCCTCTCTGGATCGTTTACCCTCGCGACCAATGGCGTCAACTGCAAGACATACGCTATGACTATCGATGGGCCTGGCAACTGAACCGGCTCACGGTGAAATAGCTAAGAACGATGAGCCTGACGCGAGCCACCGTGTGGAGATATCTGCTACCTTTAATAGCGATCATCGTGCTGGTCATGCTGCTGGCGGTCACACTGTACCGACTCACAGGCATTCAACGCGACATGCGCAACAACGCTAGCGCCAACATGACCTGGGTCATCTATCAGACGCATGTGGAGAGCCTATTGTTCACCAATGCCGTCCAGCAAAGCCTGATCGCTCCTCATGAGGACAGCAATCTGACACACCGTTACCAAATGCTGTTAAGCCGTATCGACATCCTAAGCGACGGCCCTCAGCAGCGCGCTCTGCAAGCTATGGGTCAGGCCGAGCCCCTGCTCGAGCAAGCCCGCCTCACCCGACAACTTGGCCCACGCTTCGAACAGGGAAACATTGATCCGTCAGACTATGAATCTACCCGCCAAGTTCTACATACTTTCAACGACTTATTGCAACGTGCTTCTGGCCAAGCCATGATCACAGAATGGGAAGCAGCGGGCGCGCGTCTCGATCGCTATCGCAACGCGATGCTGACGATTTTTTTTCTGATGATTGGAATTTGGATATGCAGTGTCGTCATATCAACCCAACTGATGTGGGCACTCAAGAAAGCACGAGACAGCGAACAGATTCGATTGCGGAGCACAGAGCTACAAAAACAGCTAGAAAACGAGCGCAAGATCAGCGAACTATATCGCAGCTTCGGATCTATGGTATCCCATCAATTTCGAACCCCGCTTGCCATCATCGATGCCACCATGCAACGACTGATACGGGCCAGCGACCGCATGACAAAAGAAGAAATTCATCATCGCGCGGGCAAAGCCAGACAAGCAACTCAGCGGCTGGATCAGCTCATCGAAAACATCTTGCAAGCCGATCGTTTCATGGAGCAACTGGAGGTGGCCGTACAGTCTTGTCAACTCACGGAATTGGCGCACCAGGCAGTGTCCGAATACCGCACCATCGCGCCTGATCGGCATATATCGATTGTTGACGAAACAGAAGGTAGCTCGACTGCGCTGTGTGATCCCGTTCTGACCGTACAGATCTTGAGCAACCTGCTCTCCAACGCACTCAAATATTCCGACAAAGAGACCGATATTGCTGTACACGTGAGGCGGCAGACGGATTGGCTATGCTGCGAAGTATGCGACAAGGGTCAAGGCATCGCTGCTCACGATCTGCCGCATATATTCAAACGGTACTTTCGGGCGCCTGATGCAACCAACATCATGGGTACGGGCATTGGGCTGCATATCGCCATGACGCTGGCCACTTTGCAGAACGGCGAAATTCTGGTCAGTTCCGAGCTTGGTCAGGGCGCTTGCTTTACACTGCGTCTGCCCTGCAGCCTGAGCCATACTCATCAGTTGCAGAACCGTCGGTCAGAGCCAGCGTCAACATTGATCAACGGAGAACATCTGTGACCAATAGTCTAACTACCAATTTACAGTCAAATATCCTGTGGGTCGAGGACGATGAAGACATGCGCGACATCATCGCAGCCGAGCTGCGCGACGCAGGTTACGTTGTCCAGCAGGCGGCCAATGGCAAACAAGCCCTGGAACAGCTGTGCAACTTCCGTCCCGATCTCATTCTCTGCGATATCGCTATGCCTGTGATGGACGGCTACGAGCTACTGCAATCAGTCAGACAGACCCGTGAAGACCTGGTCAACGTACCTTTTGTGTTCTTGAGCGCGCAGGACGGATCTGGCCAGATCACTCAAGGCAAACACGCCGGCGCAGATGACTATCTCGTCAAGCCCGTGAACTTTGACCTGATGCTCGCGACCATCGCAGCGCGCCTTCGTCAGTTGCAACGAATCCAGCAATCAAACGCCCGCGCCACAGCACCCACAAGCCGCTCTACCCGACTGTCACCTTCATCCGACGGGTTGGCTTTCAGGCACTTGGTGCGAATGTTTAATATGATCACAGCAGGCATCGTGCTGTTAGACGATCAACGTCGGACAGTGTTTGCCAACGTTTCTGCCCAGCGCTTATTGCAGGACTGTGCCGATCCCGCGCTGAATCCTGAGAACACTGGCGGTTTGCCCCCAGCGCTGACTGCCTCGTCACGCGTACGCGCTGCCATCGAAGCGGCCCTGCAAGGCCAGGAATACATTGAATTCTTGTCTTTACCCCGTCGCAATGCACAGCGCGATCTGATCATCACCATCTGCGCACTCGATTGTCCGGTCGTGGAGCAGGACCCTGCCGCCGCGCTGTTCATCTCGGCGGGCGACCGCAACGAGCCAGCGCCATTAAAGGCACTGGAGACGCTTTTCAAGCTGACACCGGCAGAAGGACGCATTGCTTGGGCATTCGCCCAAGGCCTGAGACCAGAACAAATCGCGGAGGCTTTTGAGATTACCCTGACCACTGTGGCCTTTCACAAACGCAATATCTTCCAAAAAACTCAGACCAATCGGCAGGCCGATCTCATTGCTCTGTTATTAACACTTCCCGCCAGCGTCGATCGCCATTAGTGTCCAGCCCGTCTATGGGCACAGCGTCTTTTCCGTGAAGTTTCGCCCCGATAGTCAACAGACACTATGCGCGCGGACACCGGTTTTTTAGGGCAGACATCATGAGTTGAAGCCAGCCCTCGAGTTTAGCCCGCAAATTTCACCACAAATAGGATCGGCGCAGTCATTTTTACCGTAAATAAACTCGACTTTGGTCGTCTACAAAGACTCGTGATTGAAGCCGATTTTCAAGGAGGCGCCCTGAGTTCTGATGGTGGTGCCATACTGCTACGTCAGGTCGATCAACGCATCGGTCTATCGGCTGCAATTGCAGGCGCACTTCACGATCATCGGGATCCCACTCGCATTACGCACACCCATCAAGATTTAGTCGCGCAGCGCCTGTATGCGCTGGCCCAAGCTCATGAGGACTTCAACGATCATGATCAGCTTCGCAATGATCCTCTGATACAAACTGCGGTTGGTCGAATGGAGCAATTGGCCAGTAGTCCAACGCTATGCCGCTTTGAAGCCAGCGTGACCCGTGAGGAGATCATTGCTTTGAATCAGGTGCTGGTAGAGCAGTTCATCGCTTCTTTCACCCAACGCCCAAATCAGTTGATTCTGGATATTGATGCATCTGATATTCCCTTGCATGGGAATCAGGAAATGCGACAGTTTCACGGATACTACGATCACTACTGCTATTTGCCTTTGTATATTTATTGTGGTGATGCACTCCTGACTTGTGTGCTTAGAAACAGTCGCATCGATGGGGCCAAGCATGCAGCTGCTATCATCAAACTACTGGTCACCCGTTTGCGTCAGCAATGGTCTGATGTACAAATCATTGCGCGAGGGGATTCCGGTTTCTGCCGGCAATTACTGATCAATTGGTGTGAGCGCAATCAAGTGCATTACGTCATCAGTCTGGCTCGCAATGCTCGGCTACAAGAGGCTGTGAGCCATTGGGAGCGAAGGTTAAAAATTCGTCACCAACACACAGGCTGTAAGCAACGTGCGATCTACGAGTTGACCTATGGCGCTCGGGCTTGGAAAAAAGAGCGCCGTGTCATTACACGTCTGGAATATGGTCATCAAGGCAATAATCCAAGATAC
>NZ_JBMERD010000025.1:0-18431 GCF_048820935.1 Orrella sp. 11846 | reverse complement strand
GATTCCCATTTGATCGAAATCTGTTTTCTGCGTCAAAAACACGAGTAGTTCAGAGGTTCCTATAGGTGATTTTATGAGTGTTCTTAAAGAGGCAAACTTAGCTTTTCGTAACAAAGAGTACGATAAAGCTGCTAGTTTATATGGCAAGATGGTTTTAGAAAATAACACTATAAAAAGTATTGTTGAATTTAATTTAAAGTTGATTGAATATTATAAGAAAAATAGTTATATAAATAGCACGGTCTCGATAGATATTATTATTCCTGTTTTTAATGCATTAGAAGATGTAAAGAAATGTCTTGAATCTGTAGAGAAAAATAGAGCTGCATATAATGTTACTGTAATCATAGTTAATGATGCCTCAGATCAAGAAACTTCCAGTTTTCTAAATCAGTACTGTGTCGCTAGAGAATGGTGTGTTTTAATTGAGAATCAAAAAAACATGATGTATACAAGAACAGTTAACGAAGGCTTGCGTAGATCAAAGGCGGAATACATTGTTACACTCAACAGCGATACGGTAGTTACTAAGGGTTGGTTAGACGGGCTAGTTCGCTGTATGAAATCTAGCTCAAAGATTGGTATTGTTGGTCCTTTATCTAATGCAGCAAGCTGGCAAAATGTCCCAGTACTGTTGGATGAAAATAATCAGTTTGCCGTTAACTCACTGCCGTTAGACGTTTCTGCAGACGATATGGCTGAATTGGTCAGTAAAGTGTCAAGACGAAGATATCCAAGATTACCGTTTGTGAATGGATTCTGTCTAATGATTGCTCGTAAAGTTGTTGATGCGATCGGGTTTCTGGACGAAGAGAGTTTTCCAACTGGATATGGCGAAGAAAATGATTACTGTATTCGTGCGCTTGATGCTGGCTTTGATCTGGCAATAGCTGATGATACATATGTGTATCATGCAAAGTCAAAAAGCTTTGGCCACGAAAGACGAAAATTATATTCAAAAAATGGTACTGAAACGCTAAAGAAAAAATATACAGAAGTTAGATATTTAGATCTTGTTGAGAAAGTAAAAGACACTCGAATTCTTGATCAAGTGCGTGATGAAATTATTACTGAGTTGCAGAAATTATCTATGCGGAGTGATGATGACAGAATAGAGTCGAATAGCATGAGGGAGTATATTGAAAATCATTCAAGAAAAAACAAAATAATTCCTTTTTTATTAAACAATCAATTGTATTCAGTTGATATTGTTATACCAGTTTATAATGCATTGGATGACGTTAAAAAATGTTTGATGTCATTGTGCGATAATAGAGAAGGTTTTCAAGGTAAGAATTATATTATTAACGATGCTTCTGATTTAGAAACTAGTGTTTATCTTCGAGATTTTTGCAAAGAAAGATCAGATTTTATACTTGTAGAGCATGAGGTTAATCAAGGGTACACAAAAACTGGAACCTCTGAACTACTCGTGTTTTTGAAACAGAAAACAGATTTCGATCAAATGGGCTCAATATTGCTTGCTTTTATAGTCAAAAATGACGGATTTTGAGTAAGTCTGACCTTTACAAGCCCTAAACTGGGGCTTTTTGCCCATTTTGGGCGGATTTATCCCATGCCTCCCATCAAATCTTCTCGGGCCATCCAGATATTTCCAAGCGCCAGTAGCGTGACGACCTGCGCGGTGTTCTTGAGCAAGCCCCGGTAGCGCACTTTTCGGAAGCCAAATTGGCACTTGAGAATACGAAAGGCATGCTCTACCTTGGCACGAATTGAAGCCTTGGTTCGTTCAACGGCACCCGTAAGCTCACGAGCCTCCTCATCCTTGATCGCTTGTCGTTGGCTGGGCTTCATCGCAATGTGCCACTCGACATCGACGTCCTCAAGTTCAGGGCGTTTCTCTGCTCCGATGTAACCTGAATCACCGAACACATACTCTTCCTCACCATGCAGCAATGCGTGTGTTTGCGTCACATCATGCTCATTGGCAGACGTGCAAACCGTTGTGTGAACAAATCCCGTTGCAAAATCAACACCGATATGTGCCTTCATGCCAAAGTGCCAGTTATTGCCTTTCTTCGTCGACCGCATCTCTGGATCTCTGGAGCGTGTGGAGTTCTTTGTCGAGCTGGGAGCGCTGATGATCGTAGCGTCCACGATTGTCCCCTGGCGCAGCATCAAACCTTGTTCGGTCAGCAAATCGTTGATCGTTGCAAAAAACTGTTCTGCAAGATCATGTGTTTCAAGCAGTCTACGAAAATTCAAGATCGTCGTCTCATCCGGAATGCCGCCCATAGACAAAGACAGTCCAGCGAATTTGCGCATACAGTAGCTGTCGTATAGTGCCTCTTCCATGGCTGGATCGCTGAGTGCAAACCATTGCTGCATGAAATGGATACGCAGCATAGCTTCAAGTGCGTACGGCGGTCGACCAGTTCTACCTTTAGGGTAAACAGGCTTCGTCAATGTGAGCAAATGGCTCCATGGAATTACTTGATCCATCTCCAGAAGAAACTTCTCCCGGCGACTCTGTTTGTGTTTCGTGTTGTACTCAAAATCAAAAAACTCAACTGGCTCATGACGTAATCATTCACTGATAGAGAGCGGCTTCAAGATCGTAACGTGACGCCTCGCATAGATCATCATACGGAGTTATTCAGGGCTTCCTTAAAGCTTCAGTACTCAACAAAAGTTCCACGACGCGTATCAACCACAAACCCTGCATCAAACCCCTTACTTTCAAACACTTCATGATCCACAAGGAATACCACCACATCTGAAAGCATACTGGCCTCATCCATACTCACGAGGGTTAATGGTTTTTCGTTTATTATAGGTACCGCTCGGATATTCGGCTCGACAACCAAAGTTCGGCCAGGATGCATGTCGTTAATTGTCTGAGCAATTTGTAGCGCAGGGCTTTCTCGTAAATCATCGATATTAGGCTTGAACGTCAACCCGTAGCAGACAATTGTGACATCTTTTGCAGTTTTATTCGGATTAGCAAGTAAGTAATCTCCCACCGCCTTCCAGACACGCTCAACCACCCAAGCTGGTTTTGCATCATTTACCTCACGCGCAGTTCGAATCAATCGTGCCAACTCAGGCGTTTTGCTCACAATAAACCAAGGATCTACAGCCACACAATGGCCACCTACACCAGGCCCTGGCTTCAGGATATTGACCCTTGGGTGTCGATTCGCCAATGCAATCAACTCCCAGACATTAATACCTAATTCCTCACAAATGATCGAGAGCTCATTTGCAAAAGCAATATTGACGTCTCTAAAACTATTTTCTGTCAGCTTGACCATTTCTGCCGTGCGCACGTCAGTCAACAAACATTCTGCCTGTAAAAATATTTTATATAGATCTGCACCAGCTTGAGCACACCTGGGAGTCATGCCGCCAATCACTCGATCATTGTTCACCAATTCATCAAGTATCCGTCCCGGCAACACCCGTTCTGGACAGTACGCCACACGAATATCTGATTGTTCGCCATGAGTATTTGGAAAAGTTAGATCCGGTCGCGCTTCTGATAATTGGCTGACAAGTTGCTCGGTTGTTCCAACAGGTGAGGTTGACTCCAATATCACCAAATTGCCTTTCTCAAGCACAGGCGCAATACTCAGAGCCGCAGCATTCACAAAACTCAAATCAGCTTGCTTCGTTTCATGATCTAAAGGCGTGGGTACTGTAATCAGAAAAGCATCTGCAGCTTGCGGTGTTGTTGTCGCTGATAAACGCCCATTTGCAACGACATTACGAACAAGTACATCCAAATCGGGTTCAAAAATGTGTGCTTGTCCTTGATTAATGCATGAAACCACCTCAGGATTTCGATCAACTCCAACAACCTGAGTGCCCTTAGAGGCCAAAACTGCTGCGGTTGGTAAACCAATATAGCCCAAACCAATTACTGAAACTTTTTTAAACGACACTTGCTTTCCCAGCCTTCCAATCGACTAAACCTTTCACAATACGAGAACTTGCTTGACCATCACCATAAGGATTGTGCGCGCGAGACATCACCTCATAACTTGTTTGATCCATCAGTAATAACATCACCTGATTTTTGATAGTAGCCACATCACTTCCTGTCAGCCGAACTGTGCCGGCTTCAACAGCTTCAGGACGCTCGGTTGTTTCCCGCATCACCAAAACCGGTTTACCTAACGCAGGAGCCTCTTCTTGTATGCCACCTGAATCCGTTAAGATCATGTACGCCCGAGTCATCAGATAAACAAATCGAATGTAATCTAACGGTTCAATCAAATAAATATTATCCGTTTCGCCCAGCATGCTCATCACGGGATCACGCACAGCGGGGTTCAAATGCACTGGATACACGATCTGTACATCAGGATTCTCTTTTGCTATTTCACCCAGCGCTGTGCAAATCCGACTGAACCCTTCCCCAAAGTTTTCTCGTCGATGGCCCGTGACAAGAATCATTTTCCTGCTTAGATCTAAAAACTCAAAAGTTTGTCTACATTGCTTTTGTAATGATTCACTACCTTCCAACTGTTGAACAACTGTGAACAACGCATCAATAACAGTATTTCCTGTGACATCGATGGTCTCTTCAGGGACATTTTCGTTTAGAAGATTTCGCTTCGCACTTTCTGTTGGTGCAAAATGTAAAGTGCTCAAAGCACTGATCAATTTTCGATTACCTTCTTCAGGCCAAGGCGAATACTGATTTCCAGTGCGTAAACCAGCTTCGACATGTGCAATCGGAATACGCTGATAATAGGCGGCGAGTGCCGCGGCCATACTCGTTGTTGTATCACCATGAACCAGAACCACATCAGGACGGTATTCACTCAAGACTGTTTGCAATCTATTTAGGATCGTAGCTGTCAATTGTGACAAATCCTGGCCAAGCACCATAACGTCCAAATCAAAGTCAGGATTGATCGAAAACAGATCCAAGACTTGGTCTAGCATTGCTCGGTGCTGAGCGGTCACGCATACTTTCGATTCAATCTCAGGGTGTTGTGACAGCTTCTGTATAACAGGTGCCATTTTGATAGCTTCAGGACGAGTACCAAAGACACTAAGAACGCGGAGCTTTTTCATATGACATCCACTACCAGAGTACCAATTGTCAGACAGCACTCACATTTGTATTTGTCTGCATAAGTCCCACCCCCTGTAGCCAACGAGACGACAAATCTGAAACAGCCATATTGTCATTAAATATAGATTCTTCATTCGTGTTTATAAGTTGACTTAACTGATCTGTATCCCAACATAAAAAAGGAACAGATCCATCGGGGTAACCTAAGTTTTGATAAACCTTGGGCATAATTGGCACGTGATCCCCGTACCAACATAGACTACCGCGCCTTGCACTTGCATCAAGTAGCGACCGAACATCACCTAACATACGATTTGCATTCGCCAAGTGCCTTAAGTACACAGTTAAGTCCTCACATTCCATAGGTGGTGGTTCTCGGTAAAGCTTTTCTCGATCTTCGGTTGATGTTTGCTCTAGGTGTAAAGGGCCGTGGTTCTCCATGGTGATGGCAAATATAAATATAGGACCCCGGTTACTCCTCAACACTTGTTCAACTTTCTCTGTGACGGCGGCATCCGGCACATAAGGACCTGGTCCTTCTTTTGAAACGCCTTGAAACGAGTCAATATCCAGAAACATATCAAACCCGAGTCGTGGATAGACCAAATTTCGTTGATAAAAGCTGGCTGGATAGGGATGAATACAAATCGTTCGATAGCCGAGTCGACTTAACCACGATGCCATCGACATGGGCGCCCATCCGCGAGCAACGGGTCGAAATGGACTGAACTGCTGCACACCCAAGATCTGAGCACTCAGCCCCGACAAGAATGCAAATTCTGTTCGAATAGTGTTCGCACCCCAAGCAGGTACAATTAAAGAACCTTGCATACGACTTTCTGCACGGATGCGATCAAACTCTGCCATGACTTCCTGGTTAATGCCAGAAAACAAAGGTCTTGGATCGAAAAAAGACTCACTTTGCACAGCGATCAGATTTGGTAAATCATCCACATGAGAGTTTTGCAAGGCATGTGAAACTGGCAAGCTTTGATAGGGTGATACCACATTGATCGGTTGACGCAATGCGACTGCATATCGCCAGAAGCTTCCGAGCAAACCAAGGTCTCTCACATCATCATTTGGCTTAAAGGTGGCCTCTGGTGATAGGCGTTCACCAAGTAACAGCAGAACCAATCCGACTGCCATTAAAGTCAAAACACCACCAAGTTGACCCGCAAAATCCCATCGATGCGCAGCAACTTGCTCCAACCATAAACCGGCACCCACAGCAGCAATCACACCCACAGTTGCTGCGAAAAACTTTGCCCATCCTAAAAACGGGATATATAGTCGTGGATGTCGAATCGCATCCAAAAAATAATCATAATCTTGAAATAGAAATGGTTCCCGCAATGCCCGACACTTTGCATTGCTCACCAAAACTAACACAATATAAAAAGCAATTCCTACAGATATGGCAAACCACGGACGCCCAATAATCACGACTAGAACAGAACTCAGCACACACCAAAGACCTATCTGCAGCAACCAGCTTCCCAACGCACGAAACCAAATAGGTCTTGGCTGCAGTACAGTCTGTTCAAAGATCGTACAAACCACCCAACCTGTAAACGCAGCCAACCAGACACGCCAAAAGTCAGGGTCAGCCCACACAAAGCTACTGGCCATAACCTGCCCAACGTACGATTCGTGCTGACCACGAAGCTGGCAAAACAGCTAACCACCAGCACCCCCAGTTCAAGGGGAATGGAAAACTAATCCTTGATTTATTTCGTTCAAGGCCATGTGCAATTCGTTGTGCAGCCCGCTTTGGTGTCCACATCCATGGCTTTGGGCCCGGCATCGCTTGAGCCATCGGAGAGTCTATATAGCCGGGCATCACCACATTCACTTTCACACCCATAGGTGATAATGCACTACGTAGGCTTTCCCCATAAGCTTTGAGTGCTGCCTTAGAAGCGCTGTAAGCGGGCGTAACTGGCAATCCAAAATAGGCTGCCAACGAGCTAATCAATACCAGCTGTCCGTGCCCACACTGCTGCATTTGATTAGCCAAATGATGGGCAATACGTAAGGTCGCATTCACATTGACTTGCAGCAGTGTTTGCACATCATCCCAAGTTTCAAGTACATCGGCTTCTTTTGCATGTGCATTACGCCCCGCGTTTAATATCGCCAAATCAATCGTCACACTATCTAACGTATGCAGCCACGCTTCAAGACCTTCGGGATCACACAGATCCAGCACCTGGGTGTGTACTCTTGCCCCCTGTTCTTGGCAATTTTTTTCAAGTTCATTCAGCACCTGAGTCTGTCGACCTTGCAAAATCAACGTAACACCCTGTTTTGCGTAAAACAGGCTGAGCGCGCGTCCCAAAGCGCTGGTCGCACCCGTAATCAGAATCGTTCGCTGCAAAATTAACTCAGTGTGATTCTGCTGTGTGTGGTGCACGCTCTCTTCTCTCACGCCACCATCCTTGCAGCATCAATCCAAAGCCCAACATGCCTGTCACACCTACAGGAATCAAAAAATAGTTATTACTCTTAAGCGACACAAGTACGATCAAACCAGAAATAACGAATGAAATCGCATCACCAATCAACAAAATACGATGAATGGGAGGTGCCTTATGAGTCTGACCCGCATGCCCCTTTGGGGTCCGATAAAACTGACCATGTACTCCCATCAAGGCTCTAATTCCACCCACAAAGTAATACCAAGCCATTGGTAAAAATAAGGACACATAGACATACGTGCTCCATAAGGTTCGCCATAGTCCGAAACGCTCTTGTATGAAAGCACCTTTTTTGGCTGCAAAAATATTGCTTAAACCCCAGATGGCCACAAACACGTAAAACGTCAAAGCCACCCAAAACGGTGCGCTAAAATCTTCAAAACTCACTAAATAGCTTAAAGGCAGACATAAAAGCAAGAGCACATAGACTGAGGCCAGCAATAACGATGAGAACATCATCGCCAATGCATGCATTCTTCTCATCAAAGGCATGCGTTGTTGAAACATTTTATGAACATGTTTGAATGCACTGTGCAACAACCCCCTGCCCCATCGCTCACGTTGAACTCTAAAAGCTTCAGTGCTTTCGGGCAAAATTGACATCGACATCACATCACGCAAGTAGACGTATTCCCAATCACCAAGCTGCGCACGATAACCGAGGTCAGTGTCTTCCGTAATCGTTGAAGCGCTCCAACCACCTAGCGACTCCACACAATCCCGACGCCAAACACATGAACTACCGCTAAGTGAGGCCATATCGCCATTGGCGTCCAGACCAACGGTAACCACTTGTTGATGTCCCATCTCCATCGCCTGGAAACGCGTCAAGAACGAGACGTCGCGGTTTTCATAGCCAATTCCTGTTTGCAAATAACCTAACTTGGGGTTTTCGAAACGAGGGATTGTGCGTAACAAAAAGTCCTGAGGTGGTGCAAAATCTGCATCAAAAATAACAAAAAAATCGCCTTGAGCATTTTGAATACCACGCATCAAGTTGCCCGCTTTGTATCCACGTCGTTTGTTGCGACGCAAAATTCGAATGTTTTTACCCTTTTTGAAATACCTTGCAACGCGTGCGATTGCAAGATCAGAAGTTTCATCGGTAGAGTCATCAAGTACCAAAATCTCAACTTTTTCATTCGGATAAGTTAGCTGACAAATCGCATCAATCAAGCGCTCAATTACTTCACTTTCGTTGTAGACCGGTAGCAATATGCTGACAGTCGGCCAGTCAAAGTTTTCAGGGTTTTGCAGCGCCTCACAACTCAGTGGTGTCAATCGTTGTCTTGTTTCTGCTTTGCGAGAATTACGCAAAGCGCGCAATTCCAAAAGCACGTACAACACAAAAAAGGCAATGATCAGGTAAAAAATTGCCTGCGCCAAAACGCTTAAAACTGTGCTCATACGAATTTCAAAAACTGACGACGTCTGCGATCTCGTCTAGACGATGCGTCCAGGTATGATGCGCTTGCACATAAAGAGAGCCGGCTCTTGCCTTCTCCAGATCTTTGGATGTGGGCCCTTCTCTTAAGCGTGAGAACAACGCAGTTGTTTCTTCTGGCGTTGAAACAATATGACAGTAAGGTGCGAAATGTTTCTGTACTGCATCACCGGGGTTCGTCACAGCAATACCGCCGCACGCCAATATTTCTAACAGCCGGCGTGACACCATTGTGTCTGAGTTGGTGACAGAGTTTACATTCAGACTCACGACGTGCGATTTATATACAGCCGCTGTTCCTTCATGGGACACCTTAGGCAAAACGCGGAGCTGACTGTGCTTTGGAAACCTAAACTCGACTGCACGCGACAAACGATCACTATTTCGATCGTAGATATTCATGGGCAAGTTCGCAGCCTTACAGACTTCAAAAGTCATATTCAAGAACTTGGCGCGCTCATTCAGGATATTTCGGTAATAACTGCCCGTAAAACAAGCCTCACGCTTTGTGAAGTTGAACCCTGTAAATTGGTGAAAGGCAGGCTGATACGGCATGCTCAAGACATGAACAGGAACCTCAGCTGGTACCTGTTGACGATACCGCTCTATGCAGCTGCTGTCCGTGGTAAAGATATAGTCAAACACTTTGGCTACATGGATAAATGGTTCAAAATAGGCACCATCATCCTTATTCCAGAAAATCGTAGGAATTCCTCGAAGTTTGGCATGAGTCACCACTTGAAAAATTGTTTGCGGTTGTTTTAAGCGTAACCAACGGGGTTGGATTGAGACTTCATAACGCCACGCACCTGTAGAACCATGGAAAACGGACTCCACAAATAACAAATCCGGTTTCCAGTTGTCCAGTACTTCACGGTAATTCTGAGGTGTGACACAACGTACCCGACATTCCTGCGACAAACAACTCGCTGTAAACGCATCCGTTACCAGAGCGATCTTAAGTTGGCCGTAACGTCCTGGCATCGGTTGATCTTGAGGTATATCTGGGTAGCTGTACACTTGTGAGCCCAACCAACGAATAGCGGGGCCTAACAAATCATTTCCCTTTGAGCCTGCGCAATTTCAAGCACTTCACCCATATACTGTCCCCAACCTCTCTGTGTGAGTGCATATTGACGGGCTTTTTTTGCCATAGAGACTCGTAACTCATCATCCCCAAGAACTGTGTCAATAACTCGAGCAAGATCTTGCGCATCCCCAGCACGAAACATCCAACAAGCAGGATCAGGACCCAACTCATCGCGAAACACCGGCAAATCGGGCACGATGACAGATTTTTGCATTGCCATAGCCTCAACCAACTTGATAGGAGTCACTATTTTACAAACCTCGTAAGGCTTCCTGGGAATACAAATCACATCGCAAGTTTGCACGACTTCTTTGGCCTTGTCTGGACTCACTTTCCCCAGAAACTTAACCGATTGGGATAGATTCAAAGCGCGGACTTGATTTTCTAGATTTGCGCGTTCTTCGCCATCACCTGCGATTGTAAGCGTCACTTCTTGTCCACGCTTTACCAACAATGCAATCGCATCAATCAAAACATCCAAACCTTCATAACCAATTAACGAGCCAGCATAACCCAACGTTTTTGGAACAACACGCTCTTTTAAAACATCGTTTAAGTTGAAACTCTCGGGGTCAACACAATTGGGTAAAAGATGTAAACGTTCACGTTTGACACCATAATTGCGTACCATGTAGTCACCGAGCTGCTCTGAGATGACAAAAAGCTTATCAGCTGATCGAGCCACTAGCCCTTCCAGTTCCAACCCTTGAAAATACGCTTGCGAATTTTCAAACCAAGGCATCCGTGAAACTCGAGTCAATTCCCATAGCCCGCGCATTTCATATTGAAACGGCAACCCAAGTTCACGAGCTGCAAGCAATGCGGGCAACGCATTGACGTGATTGGAGGCAGCATGAATCACAGTCACACCATGTTCCTTTGCAAAATCCCGTATCTTACGAGCAGCGATTGGTGCGTAAAAAGCAACTGGCCAACGATTTTTTGGCGTTCGTAAGTGATGATATTGCACCGAGTCCACCACGGTCATACTTTGACCATCACTCACAAGTCGATCACCACGATCTTGTGGGTAGCCCGCACGGGTCAGTGCCACAACTTGAGGGTCAATCGCTTGAAGCGCGCATAGAATTGCTTGTGTTCGGGTTGTGTAGCCACTAATGTGATACGGAAGTGCGCTTGCTGCCACATATAACAATCGTCCAGATGTAAGCCCTTGCGACCGATCAATACGCTTGCTACAGCTCGGAGTCGTCAACCGACGCAACATCCGATTCAGACGACGGACCGTATAACGACGACTCAGCCCCATCCAACGCTCTGTTAACGCACGTATCATAAGAACCCTAGTAACCGTTACTATGCCTAATGACTGGATTCAGATGCGTTTTCAATGCTCTTTTTAGAGGTTTCTTTATCCTCTACTTTCGTTACTTCTTTTTTATCAGTTTCAGGTTTTTTAACCTCTGACGCCTTTACCTCTGCTTTCTTAGTGTCTACTTTTTTTGACGCAGGTTTTGGTTCTGTCTTTGTCTTGTCGATTTTCTTCGTTTTAGGTTTGATCTTTTTTGGCTTGATGGCCGGCACTATCAACTCAGCACTTCTAACATCCTCAACACCTCCAAGTGGTATTTTCCCGAGTGCTTGCAACTCCAAAAACTCAGCTGTCGTAATGACATCGTAATCTTTCGTTAAACGTCGTAGCATCTTTCGATAATTTTCGACTTTTCGGTCATCTTTGTAATAAAAGATGCCATTTTCATCTCGATCAAGAAACGACCACGAATGCAGCAGAAACACCGCAAAATCCAGATCATCGCTTAACGTATTCAAAAGCAGAGGTCCCCACCAAGGACGAAAATGAAAGTAATGCGACTCAGGATACGTTAAACGCGCATGCCAGTGATCTTTACGAACCCGATTAAAAACAGCTCGCTCGGTCATGGGCACTTCAATGATTCCGTTGGACCATTCAAAAGGCCAATTGGTTCGTTTCGCATAAACGGCTTGGCCTGCTTTTACAGCTACACTGGAGTTATTAAACGACACAGGTATACCCGCGTCAAACAAGGCGCGCAATGTACTTGCATTCCAACGAAATGAGCCTGCACGATGCCCAAGAACGGGTTTTCCTGTTTGCTCACTCAACAATCCAGCAAATTCTCGAATGATCAGCTGTGCTCGGGCGTCTGTTGTGTATTCATTCATCAGGCGGGGGCGTGGCGCAAACCCCCTCGTTTCCCAGTATGAGGCTGGAAGCTTTTCAGGATGTGTATGAAGCTGTACATCGTGCCCAGCTTGATCTAGGTATCGAATAACCCCTTGAATTTCGGTCAAACGATCGTAAGCACCACACATGTCCACAAAAAAAATGTGTTTGGCATTAAATTCATCACCAATCGCAACCATTTCACGAACACCCGCTGTACCCGCTTCTTGCTCTCCTAACATCAAACGTCGAACATGATCATCTGTTGCTCGATGTGACAGTGCCTCGGTATCGACCGTCAGCATTAAGTATCGATCTCTTTTCTTGAACATTAAATGTTGGAATAAAAAAACTTCTGCCAATCTTCCTCATTAAGGAAAGCGGCACTTAACGGAATGATTGAGGCATCGTGATAAAGCCAAGCTAAATGAGCTGACTTGCGATCAGTATAGGACTCATCTATTGTCGTTAATTTCGGCAGATACTCTATCAACCAACTCAATCTTGAATACCAAGCAAAATCTGGCACGTCAGTCACCAACACAGGTACCACGACAATCTTCTGAGATCGAAAATATTGATTTAACCTTTCACACCCTTGGCGCACATCTGAACGTGAATGACCTACTGCCCAGACTAACACAGTCATCAATGGATTGTCCGTTTCACCATGTTCAAGGCTCTGATGCTTTAATGTAGCCGACCAATCGTATCGACCCCAGTCTTTGTGATGGATGCCTAGCTTCATAAACCAATGTGATAAGCGACGTCGAAATCGATTTCTTATTCCTGGTGGCTGCTTAAGCACGATCAAATCACTACGCCATAGCAAATGTGCATCGGGCGCATTCTGCCAACGTTTAAACTGTTCACGCAGCGGCTTTGTTTCAAGCTCGACTGCAGACAATGTATTCATGCGTGAGTAACTCGCATCTGCATGCGTTTTTGAGCGGCTTCCAAAATGGCCTTTGCACCAAGAGATGCACCATCCATCCTGACAGATTCAGCAACACCGATTCCTAAATCACAGCTTTCACTTAGCCGCAACAAAGCATCCACAGCATTATGACGCGCTTGCGGTGTTTCACAATCGTCCACAACAGCTGGCATCACGGTTGTCATGAATTGTGCACGCCCCTGTTGATCGTCTGACAACAAGTTATTCGGAACAAATAACGTGGGGATACCTGCTTGCAACGCCTCGCAACATGCGTTATAGCCAGCTGCACTCACAAAATAGTCAAACGCATTCAAATATTGCGCTAAAGGATACAACGACAATGGCCGTACTCCTTCTGGCAATTCGACGTCTTGCACCGATATTGGTGGTTGAGCCCAAGCGACTTGAAACCCTCGTTTCTGAAAGTCTTCTATTAATCCCTGTCCGATACCGCTCACATCTTTAAGATTACCTGGGCCTAATACAAACAGAACCCAACGTTCATGCTGCGGTAAGCTTAACGCTTCCCGCGCCTGCTCACGGCCCAGAAACTCGCTCGATTCCAAAAGACAAACCGGTGGGACACGCATCTTACGTGTATTTCCAACCACAGCGTCTTCAATACTCGTGCCAATCTCACCGGGCTCAAGAATCAAATCGAAAAATGAATCTTCAACAGGTGGACGTTTGACACCTTCTTTTAATCGACCTCGATTTGACCAAATCAGTCCAATATTTCTCCGTTGCATGCACACAGCACGCAACCCTTGAAAAGGCCATGTACCATCAAACACAATCACGTCAGGTGCGATGGCTTCCAGCATAAGGTTTAGCCTCACAGCCAATTCGCTGTTCCATGCATAGGTCGAGCTACTTGACCAGAAAGGTGACACAAAATAATCACCCTCAAACCCTTGTTCATGGATCATTTCCATCGCGCATGCTAACGAAAAAAATACGCAATGCGCCTCGTTTTTCAAATGCTTGGCGTACGACAAACACCGGTTAAGATGCCCCATACCAGAGCCATTAATATTAAAAAACAGAATCGTGGGTTTTAGTCTGTCACACCGCATGGTCTTTAGGCGTCGCCACCAAACAAATCTCGGGTGTACACTTTTTCAATCACATCATTTAGATCGTCTGACATCCGATTCGTCAGAATCACATCAGAACGTGACTTAAAATCTTCAAGATCTTGCACGACCTCAGAACCATAAAAAGTCTCTTCTTTTAAGACGGGTTCATACACAATCAACTCAACACCTTTAGCCCGAATTCGTTTCATCACACCTTGAATACTGGACGCTCGAAAGTTATCTGAACCCGCTTTCATGATTAAACGGTAAACACCCACAACTCTCGGATTCAAGCTAAGAACATGATCCGCCATAAAATCTTTCCGAGTACGGTTCGAATCCACGATAGCTTGAATCAAATTTTGCGGAACATCACTGTAATTGGCTAATAACTGTTTTGTATCTTTAGGTAAGCAGTACCCACCATAACCAAAAGATGGATTGTTGTAGTGCGTTCCGATGCGAGGATCTAAACAGACACCTTCAATAATTTCTCTTGTATCCAATCCGTGATGCTGAGCGTAAGAATCCAGCTCATTAAAATAAGACACACGCAAAGCCAGATAGGTGTTAGCAAAAAGTTTAATGGCTTCTGCTTCCGTGCTGTCTGTCAACAACACAGCCACATCTTTATCCTTTGAACCTTCTACAAGCAATTCTGCAAACTCTTTTGCTCGCTCGGAACGCTCACCCACAATAATACGACTAGGGTAGAGATTGTCATAAAGGGCCTTGCCTTCACGCAGAAACTCTGGTGAAAACAGAATATTGTCATGTCCAGTAGACTCACGAAGCTTTTTCGTAAATCCAACTGGAACAGTCGATTTGATAACAATCACCGCATTTGGATTAAAACGAATCACCTGGTCAATGACACTTTCCACGGATTTCGTATTAAAAAACTGCGTAATCGGATCATAATCCGTGGGTGTCGCGACCACAACGAAATCTGCCTGACTGAAAGCCTCTTCAGGATTCAGCGTCGCTCTTAGATTAAGCCCACCTCGGCTTAAATAACTTTGAATATCCGCATCCTCAATCGGCGACACTCCGTCATTCAATTGTTGAACTTTTGAGGGCTCGATATCCAAAGCGATTACATCATGGTTTTGTGCCAGCAGCACAGCATTTGAAAGACCCACATAACCTGTTCCGGCAACAGCGATTTTTTTCATTGTTAATAAACCCATGCAATCACGCAACTCGAATATGAGTCAGCCCTTTTTCCAGAGAGACCGTCTCTGTCGTAAAGAATCGTTGTGCAGCCACTAAATCTTTCTGCCACATATCTGCCACGTCCTTTTCTTGCTGACGAACCGTATCATCTAAGAGGACACTCATTTTTGCTTGAGGAAACACACTCATCACTACAGGTAAAGCAGGATAACGCGCATGGTCGCAAGTCGCACCGGGAGGACCATCCACCACCATCAAAATTTTTAGTTCAACATCCGGTTTTTTCAAATTTTGTCGAATTCGAAGCAACGTTTCATGGCAATCGTAATGCTTGTATTCTTTCCCTTGTGCATCCTGATAAGGAATTAAAGGAGCAAGACACACCTCGACCAAATCATTCAATCCGACACGTTGTAGTTCAGAGATCGTCTTGTTTCGATATTTTTCCAAATGATCAAATGAGATGAAGAGCGGAGCGCGTGCACTACTTTTCCCACCCTTTTCTCCTTTCGACTCTGACAATTGATTAGCCAAAACAGCCGCGGTGACCACTGTTGTGACTCCTGACCCAAATTCAACAATTAAGTCATAGGGACCTTCGCGTACTAATAGATCAGCCAAATAAAACTGAAAATCACTGCTTGCCGGCCAACCTACACTTTCTAACCCTATGGGACTCAAATAGCCCGTTCTAAGATAATTAGAGATGTTTTGAAACGCAGCAATCTGCTCACTGCCGCGTACGATCATCTGCGTAAACGACTTCTCTAGCATTTGCGCTCTTTTGACGATCGTATTTGTTAGCTCTTGACTTTCTTTTTTGATCGCTTCGAGTAACACATCTCGAGATTCGGCTGCTGCCTCCACCTGTTGAGAAACATACTTTAACGAGACCTCAAGTGATTTAACACGTTTATGAACTTCACTTAAATCTGGGGCCGATGCCTCTATCGTTTCTGTTTTTTTTATATCAGGCTGAGTTGCCTGCGATTTTGACGTACCTTCTACATCAGTAGTTTCGGGTTTAGCTTCTGGTTTCTTATATTCAATAAGCGAAGTAAACTGTCCAAAGCTGCCTGACGTATCTGTCATTAAGATACGCATTAAACGATCTTTGGGAACGCCCCACTCTAGTGCTTTATCCATGAACACCTTGGCTTGCTCACGTGCACCTTGCTGCATATGGGCAACGCTTAATAATGTAGCCATCCCTGCTCGGGTATCCAGCTCAACGATATCTGCAACGGCAATTTGACACAACGTCGACCAATCACGTTTATCCCAAAGTGCCTTTAAAGTTTCCAATGACAAATGAAATTTTTGTTCATCACGTGCGATCAACCGAGTATCTAACACCACTCTATCTGCCGAAGATCGACGAAATCGTTTATTTTGACGTCGAGAAAGTCCTCGCTTGTTCATACCTGCCCCTCATTTTCCCAAAGTGTTTTAATGAGATCAAGCTGTGTCTCTACCTGTCTGAGCTCCAATTCCAAGGCATGATATTGATCAACAAGTAAAGTTTCTTTTTCTTTATTCCTTCTTAATTTCCGTCGAGCGGTATCAAGCTCTTGTTTTAACTCAGGAATCTCTCGCTCATACTGCATCACCTGCTGAGTCGAATTTTGCAATTTAGACTCGAGCTGTGACGTTTCGTCTTTATGCTTAGATTGTGCATTTTGCAAGTCACGAATCTGTTTTTTCTGAGCCTCTACAGTTTCAACTCCGATCGTATGCTCTTTTTGGAGTGTTTTTTGCCGTGCCTGTTGCTGCTTAAGCTCTTCGAGCGCATCCGTTTTATCAGATATTAGTTGTTTATTTTCTTCACGAAGTTGTTTGCACTCAAGCGCAGCTTTTTGATTGATAGCTTCGTATTGAGAAATTTTTTCTTTAGTTTCTTTTTCTAAAGTTTGGAGTGACTGCTGTAACTTGCTTTTGTCTTGCTGAGCACGCTCGACCTGCGCAGTCAGCTGATCTCGAGCTTGCTCCCACTGGGTTTTAAAGGTTTCATGCTCTTTCAGTGCATTTTCATAGTCATTAATGCGCACTGACAATAGCTCGGTCGCTGAATGTTGTTCTTCTAACGCTTTTTGAATTTCACTCACTTTAAGACCATGTTCACGCTGAACCTGTTTAACCTTTTCACCCAAAACTGCTTTATCTGCTTCGAGTTGTTTGTTTGCCGCTTGTAAACGAGCTTTCTCCTGGCTCAGGTCTTTGCTCGCAGTTTCAAGTTGAGCAAGCTTGTCTTTGGTTTCTTTTTCTAAACTTTGAAGCGCCTGCAACAACTGATTTTTTTCTATTTCGACTTTCTCATTTCGGGCCACATATTGATTACGCTCTTCATGCCAACTTCTTTGGGCTTCTTTATATGCATCCAGTGCTTTCTCATAATCTTTCACTTGACCCTCAAGTGTCACGACCACGGACTCTTGTTGCTGAAGTTGCTGTTGCGCCTGACGTAAGGCTAATTTATTCTCCATACGTTCAAGTTCGGCTGCACGCTCCTGATAAGTCAGTATTTTTTGTAAATGAGTCCGCTCTTCTTCAGCATTACGTTTAAGCTCTAGTTTTTGTCGCAATTCCTCAATCTCTTGCTGAGCTTGTTGGATCGATTGCGTTTGCATGACTATTTGTACTTTGTGCTCATCAAGCTGAGTTACGTAAGATTCGATTTCAGACTGATATTGCTGTTCTCTCAAGTTCAAACGCATCTTAAGGCCATCAAGACTCATCTGATGTTGCTGAGTTAAGGTTTCAATACGAAGATTTAATTGTTCAACATCAAGTTGCAACAATTCATTTTGTTCATTTAAACGTTGATCCGCTTCTAGCGCACCACTACTGATCAGCGCATCCATCATTTGGGCCTCTTGATCCAACAACAGTTGTTTCTCGTTGGCTAATGCTTCTAGAGATGCTTTTTCTCGTTGCAACATATCCGCGCGTTCTTCCAGACTTTGTTTGACCTGGTTAAACTGTTCACGCTGTTTAACTTCTTGATCCAG
>NZ_JBMERD010000024.1:0-19040 GCF_048820935.1 Orrella sp. 11846 | reverse complement strand
GAATCATAATCCGCAGGTCCGGGGTTCGAGTCCCTGATGCGCCACCAAAGACATATAGCCCGAGAGCCAGCATTCATGCTACTCTCGGGCTTTTTTTATGCTTTAAAGAAAAATTTGAATTGCTCAATTTTTAACCAATTAGTGGCACTTTTAGTGGCACTTTTGAAATTGAAGAGAATTGGCGAATTTAAATTGAAAGCATAAGAAAACCCCTTGCAACCCCGATTTTACGGGAGCAGCAATGAGGGTCCGAAGTGGGTTTGAATCAAATAATGACCATCGAGATCAGATTTTCTGAGTGTGCATATGCGTTAGCAACCTCATGAATTCACAGGTCTCCTAACAGTCACAATGGCTTGATTTCAGATCGGATTGGGTCTTTAAAAAAGGAAATTTAAGCGTTTTTCCTTTTTTTTGCCTGTTTGCTTTTGTAAATTCCATTTTTATATGGGAGCATTAAAGGCATGGCATCGATTCATAAAACACCCGCAGGGACCTGGCGCGCTGAAGTGCGTTCGTCACGCATGGGTTCGAAACAAATTCGCAAGACACGCACGTTTGATACGAAGCGTGAGGCTCAAGCGTGGGCTGACGCTGTCGAAGCATCAATTAAGCAAATCCGTCACAATGGTCGTATTTTGCCAACCGATATCTCACTAGCAAAAGCAATGCAGATTTGGAGAAAAGAGACACAAGAGCATTTGGAAAAAAACTTACAGCAATATCCGAATGATCCCAAATACCAAACCTTATATCACCGTTTCCTAAAAGACAAAAGCCGGGCAAAATTATGGTCTGAAGGGCCTCTAGGTGCAGTGCCGCTCAAAGACATCAAACAACTCGACATCGAAGCTTTTATTGATGACCGTCGCGAGGAGGATCGAGCCGATTCAACAATTACAAATGACCTCAATCTTCTATCACGGCTGTTCAAGCATGCTGCGGGGACGACAAGTACTTATTTGCCACCAGGCTGGCGATGGCAAATTGAAGATCCAACTCGTGCAGCGCAACAAGCAAGAGTACTTGGACAGTCACGAAAAAGAGATCGGCGATTGAGTCAAAATGAATTAAATGCTTTAGAGACACTGTTTGCTGCAATTTCAGACGCGCAGAACCAAGCACCACAGTCAGATTCTGATCATATAATTGAAATCAGCCAAGGGGACCAGCTTTTAATCTCACCGCACGACAGTCTACGATATATCCACGCAGGATTCATTTTGGCAATTGAGTGCGCTTTACGTCGCGGGAAACTATTTGCCATGACTTGGGGTTGGGTAAATATAGAATCAGGGTCCGAACATTTGTTAATTCCAGTTCAGTACTTGGGTCCAGTGAACAAAGGTATTCCGGCGTATTTGCCGTTGTCTCCCAGAGCAGTTGAAACCCTCTCTGCACTTAAGACTCAAGCCCAAGCACAAGGCAAAGCAGGCTCTGATGATCCTGTTTTTGGTGGTCTGTTTGCAGATCGTGCGTACCGGCTACTGAAAATCGCTTGCGATGCGTTAAGCATTCGTGATTTTACCTGGCATGATCTTCGACATGAGGCCTGTTCTAGATTGGCAGAAAAGGGATGGACATTGCCAGAGATTCAAGCAATTTCAGGTCACAAAACTTTACAAAGTTTGCAACGATATATTCATATTAACAAACAAGCAATTCACGCAAAATTCAGGCAAACTCATCGCACAGAGCCAGTGCCAGACCCTGAAGCAGATGCTGCGTTGCTTAAACAGATTGGTGACTTACTCACTCAAAATGGAATCAACTTGAATGCTGCATTAAGCCATGTATGAAACTGACAATTGATGATCGCTGGTCTGCTAAAACCCCGCCAGCAAACCGAGCGGGGTTTTCTTATGACTCCGTTTATTGAAATATTACAAGAGTCCAACATGCTGAACCACATTCATCCGTTTCGCCTTGGTCAACGTAGCGTCATCCGGGCTCTACATACATTCAAAAGCACACATACCCATTAGCCAATCCACTCATCAATCACATCAGCTTTATTGGCCACCTGATATTCAACGCCGGTTCCTAGTGCATCAAAATGCGCTCTGCCGCATTTTATTTTGTCTTCTTCACTACGGCGCAAATCTTCAGTGAACAAACTGCTCTTGGTTTCCACAACGAAGTACAGGCGATCGGCACCATCTTTATCAATCAAAATAGCCCAGTCCGGGTTGTAGCTACCTAGCGGTGTATCAATCTTGAACCAACCCGGCAATTTGCTGTAAAGCTTAACGGCTTCGTTTTTTTCCAACCCCTCAGCAAAATCACTCTCGGTATTTGAGTCGTACAAAATATGGCTATACAGACTCTTGCTAACTTCCAGCATATTCTGTTCCAAGTAGCCTTTAAGCTCGTGCTCAAGAAAGAGCTCCTGAGCATAGAAATCCTGCTCACCAATTTTTTCGTACTTAATGCCGTCCACCAATGCGTGCATTTTTTTACGCTGAATGATACTCAAGGTATTCTCGATAAACTTTTGTGGATTCTTTTTCAAATCATCTAAGCGTCCGCTCTCCACCAAAATGCGACCAAGGGTACGCCGAGTCAACTGAGTCTTGTTTTGCAGATAACTGAGCACATCCGGCAGGTGTTGATATTGTGCGTCATACAACTCAGTGATTTCCAAGACATCTTTCACACCCACACCGCTTTCGTCCAAGGTAATAGTGGCAATTGAAGTGGTGAACTTTGGCTTGGGAACCGTCATTAGCCTCATGTCAACAATACAGTCTTGAACTAGTTTCTCGATGTCAAAATCAACTTGGTACACTGTCTTGTATTTGATTCGATCCCACAGATCTTTGAAATCGGCACCCAGGATAACTTCTTTGCGAGGCTTGGCGATGTGTTCCTGATTGGCGTTTTTGACATTCAAGCCACCGGCAATCTTTTTCAGAATATGCTCAACAGCAGGTTTCACTACATCGAACTCAGGAGGCAGAATCAGAAGATCATGCTTTAAAGCGATTTTCAGACTGTCCTGCACTTTGCCGGACTTGTCGATAAATTCGTTTACTTTCAGATGGTCGAATAAATGCTCCGACTGCTCCACACCTAGGTATGCCAACTCACCGTCTTCCGTTTCTACCGGAATACTAGCAAAGCTGTGTTGCTCCACCACACCGAAGCGAATACCGTCTTCCTCTTCAATCTCTTTTTGCAACGCTGCGGTAAAGTCAGCGTAGGACTCATTGGCCACCACAGTGAGCGTGTTAATGGCGTAACCAGTATCTGTTATTCGGTCGCCATTTTGATTAACTGACAAACGCAAGCCCCGACCTA
This sequence comes from Orrella sp. 11846, assembly GCF_048820935.1. NCBI lineage: Bacteria > Pseudomonadati > Pseudomonadota > Betaproteobacteria > Burkholderiales > Alcaligenaceae > Orrella > Orrella sp. 11846. The sequence goes on along the minus strand of NZ_JBMERD010000024.1, from coordinate 15,740 downwards.
TTTCCTGACGCTTTTTAATCGTTGATTTGGTTTCGTTTAAGGTACATATCTGGAACACATTCGGGTTGTCCCAACCTTCACGCAGCGCCGAGTGCGAAAAGATGAAACGAAGCGGTATTTTCTCACTAAGTAATTTTTCTTTATCACGCATGATCAGATCATATGCGGACTCGTCATCAGCAGTTTTACCGCTTGTATCCTTGGCTACACCCTTTCGATCAGCCGCAAAATAACCATCATGCACCGTACTCACATGGCTGTCCCAGTCTAGCTCGCCAAACAAGCTCTGATATTGTGGATGACGAGCCAGCTTGAGGTATTCCTCCTCAAACATCTGACCATAAACACCCAGTTCTTGCTTGCCATCTTCATCGTACACACGGTAATTGGATACCCTATCGATAAAGAAAAGCGACAGCACTTTGATGCCTAGTGGACGTAATTGCAGTTCTCGTTTGAGGTGGGTTTCAATGGTTTTATGAATTTGCAAACGCTTGTAAGCAAGATCATCCACACCACCGATTGTTTGTCCGATTTGTAAAATTTCCGGTCTAGAGGTGAAATCCACCCACCCTTGGCCGGGGACCGCACCAATATCCTTGATGATATAACCCTCATAGAGGTCACGGCGAGTCAGTTCATACAGATCTGTACCCTGCTTCAGCCATTTCTTTTCTCGCTTAACAGTGCCAGCGCGAGTCAGACTATCGTACTCAAGTTGCGCCTCAACGACTCCCTTATTGTTGCGCACATCTAGCAACGAAATATATGCGCTGTTATTGTCATCCTTAGGCATAACTTCCAGAACAGCAATTTCTTTCACCAACTTCTGGTTATAAGCATCCACGGCATCCAATCGATAGATCGGCAGATGCTTTTCACGGTGAGTGGCTGAAAACCTCAGAGTAAACAGTGGGTTAAGCGATTTAATGGCTTCAGCAGATTTGGGGGTTGTATCAACCGTTTGTGGTTCGTCAATAATCACAATTGGGTGAGTCTGAGCAATCAGCTGAATCGGCTTTTGCCCCTCCAACCCATCGTTATAGCGGTGAATAATATTGGCGCGAGTTTCTTTTGTCGGATCGGTAAAGCTACGACGGAAAGCATCAATATTAATTACCATAATCTGGATATGACTGGATTCGGCAAAGTTTCGTACCTGATCCAGATTGCCAGAATCATAGACAAAAGCGTCTACCTTGGTTTCCTTATAGATGTCGGCCAGATGATCTCTGGTGATCTCGATCGACTTCTTCACCCCTTCCTTGATAGCCAGAGTGGGCACTACAATGATGAACTTGGTCATGCCATAAGCTTGATACAACTCGTAAATGGAACGCAGGTACACATAAGTCTTACCCGTTCCTGTTTCCATTTCCACCGTGTAATGCAGATCATTTTTATCTAGGCTGTTGCTAGGTTGCAAACCATTTTTCAACTGCACCTGCCTCAGGTTGTGTAATAGTTCCTCCTCACCAAGCACCAACCGATTGGCGGTGCCTTGCGCGTTGCTACCCAGCCCCAGTACACCCTGCCCATCTTTTGCCCACTGCTCGGGCTGCGGCATCGTGAACGGTGTAAAGCAACTTTCCTGTCCAGCAAACAGAGCAACCACAGCCTCCCAAGCTGCTTTCTGATGCGGCAGATTTCGGTCAAATTTTAGTTTCATTCGCCCCACCCTCAAATACTCAGCACGTCGTCAATACCAGCCTGCTTGAATCGCTGAATAGCATTGGTTTTTACGATATCATCAGCAAAGCTAGAGTCACGGAAGACGATACGTAGGATGGGCGCATCAGCGGTACCTAGATCGATGATGGCCTGCACAGTATTTAGGTCGATATTTTCATCAAAACAGGCCACTAGTGAACCACTGGCGACGTTGTAAATAGTGTGACCATTGACCTGTTGTTTTTCCACCGGTAGGGTCAGAGGTAAACCGTACTTGATCAGCACCTCATAGAGCAGATCTTCGCTAGTTCGACCAGGAATAATATTGTTCACTGCTGCCAGCAGACCATCAGCCAGATTGTCGTAATCCGGCTGCCATTTTTTCAGGTTGGAAGTATCCAGCTTTAGCACCTTAAATCCCATATCTGCTTGGGTTTCAGGATATTCTTCACGAATTTTTGTAGCAGCTCGTCGTATACGTTCCTTACCTATTTCAGCAATATTGGGATAGCCAGCTTTCCGAGCCTCAGAATTTTCCGGTGTAGGTTCTGGGATTTGCACCATAATGAACTTGCGGTTGCCGTTATCTTCGGCATTCAGTTGCATGATGGCATGGGCGGTTGTGGAGGAGCCGGAGAAAAAATCCAATATGACACCATTGTTTCGTGTCGTAAGTTCTAATAAAAACCTGATTAACTTAGTTGGTTTAGGAAAACTAAACGGCGATCTCCCTTCAAAAACTGCTTGCAGTTCTTGCGTCCCTTGAGTTGAAGTTCCATAACTGGAACCATCAAACCAAGTGGTTGGCACTTCGCCAAATATCTTTTTTTCTTCGTAAAACACTTTAAGCTGCGGACGACTTTCTCCCGTTCTTCCGAAAACAATCCGATTGTCAGCAAGTAGCTCCAGATACTTATGTTCCTCAGTTCTCCAGCACCGCCCCTGAGGTGGCCAGTATTCTGCGCCAGTATTTGGATTTACTATTTTATAAGTTAAGTTTTCTCGGACATTGGGTGCATCAAACGGATCGGCTTTCCACTTTCCTCTGGGGTCATCGTCAAGATTTTCATAACGAGATTCGTTTAACGGCAATGGATAAGCTGCAAAGCTACCCATTTCAAACCATTTTTCAGCATTGCTCTCTTTCAGTCTACGATTTTCCTGACGACGTACCTTAGCGTATACCAAGATATATTCATGTTGATCGCTAATATCAGTGTCGTTTTGAACTGACGTTCTGGACTGCCATGGAATTTGTGTAACTAAATTCGTTTCGCCAAAAATCTCATCGCAAATCTTTCGCAGATTATGCACTTCATTGTCATCAATGGAGATAAAAATCACCCCATCATCTCGCAATAGATTTCGTGCCAACTTTAGACGTGGGTACATCATGTTGAGCCAGTTGGAGTGGTAACGTCCAGCAGTGTCAGTATTAGTGAATAGCGGATTGCCTTCTTCATCTCGCTGTCCGGTTAGACGCTGGTAGTTAGCTAGATTGTCCTTGAAATCATCCTTGTAAACAAAGTCCTTGCCAGTGTTATATGGCGGGTCGATGTAGATCATTTTGACTTTGCTGAAGTAGCTTTTTTGCAGTAGCTTGAGCACTTCGAGGTTGTCGCCCTCGATGTAGAGATTTTCTGTATTATCCCAATCCACTGATTCATCCGGTGCTGGTCGCAGCGTACCTAGGCTTGGCGTTGTCGCAATGCGTTTAGCCTGTTCCTTGCCAGCCCATGTGAACTGGTAACGTTCGTTGGCAGTTTCGACATGTTCACCAAGTTCGGCCTTGAGCGCCTCAAAATCCACCTTTCCCTCGGTAAACACATTAGGAAACAGGGATTTGAGCTGTTCGAGATTGTGTTCGGTCATATCCATACTGGTGGCTGGGATACTTTCAAGTTGTGCTTTGTCTGTCATGTTGTTGAATCCGTTTTAAATCCAAGAGCCTGATTCAGTTTCAGGCCAAGGGTTGATCAGCAAGGTGTGCCAGTCTCTTGTTCAGTTTTTGCAGCTCAAGGTTTAGTGCAACCTTTTCATTGAACTGCTTGCAGGCATCACGCTGGTTTTTCAGAACACTAATTTGTTGCTTTAAGTTTTGTATTTGACGCAAACGTTCCATCTGCTGTTGTACAGCTTCAGGCTCCAAAGCATAGTTAGCCGGTGCGTCAGCTTGTGTCGTTTGATTTAGGCTACAAGCTGTCAGGTAGCGTACAAAGCTGCTGATCCACCCTTGATACAAGAACATCAGATTGCTTTGGTTTTGCTGCTGAAAAGCTAATGACTGGTAGAACTCCTGTTGCAAAGCATCTGCTGTTGTCGTGAGCCAATCTGTCACCAAAAGCTCCTGAATGACCAGTTGAGCGTGTTCTGGATTTGCTTGATTGACGGTTTTGGTCGCCAAAGACCATTGCACACGATCCGTACTGATCACTTCTAACAACAGCGGGTAAGGAAATGCCTGATGTAGTAACTGATGCAAGCTTTTTAACTGACCTGCACTATGGCTGCGATCTTTTAGTGCAATCTGTAATACCAGTATTTCCAAATACTCATTTTCTGCTTGCTGAAAGGCTGCAATATTGGAGTTATTAGGTGTGATGTGACCGACCAGCAGAATACTATCTGCTAGATCTTGTAAAAGACGTACTGCACTCGCACTGTTTCTTGCATACTCAGCAATGGCTTTTTTCGGAATTTTCTGCTGTATATGGCAAGCGGCAGGCAGCTGCAAGAAATCCAGTAGCATCAATTGCCCTCCAACAATATCAGGAAAGCGACTACTTCGTAATTTCCACTGGACTCTGTCTTGGCTAACTTAGTGCCACCTCGGGTAAACAAGCTATGAATGCCCTGCTGTTGTTGTTCACCCTGCAAATGAGCAATGGCTGATTGCAACTGGCTCTGGTAGTGCTTGCTGTTGCCAGCTTGCACATACAGTTCCTTATTAGCATGTGTGCGCCCTAAACATTGGCGTTTAAGCACATCTAATATTTTTTTGGCCTGATTGAATGGCAAAGTTGTGGCGCCATCTTGTCCAACTTGAACTAGGTAAAAGGGAAATAGCGCGTAGGGTTCTTGCAACTCATGTTGCGCACTATCCAAGCTTTTAAGGCAGAAGATCACACCTGGCTGAACACCTTGGGCCTGTAAGCCTGAGTCAAGCCTAGCCACGCTATATAAGCCATTGGGCGCGGACTCCAAAACAGATTCATGTGCTTTGCGATAGTTGGCCAAATCCATTTTGAAATCACTGAGTGTGAGATCTGTGATCGACAGACCACCGGAAATATCTTCCAAATCTGGCACATTGTTTTGTAGCTCCTGCATTTGCTTACGACGATAGGCCAGATCACGCATGCGTCCCTCATTGTCAGAATCAATCAGGTTTTCTTCGCCGGTTGCAGATACATCCAAGAGCACCATGCGACCGCTAACGCGGGATTCCAAATCAATGTATTCATCCAATTCGATATTTGGCCAAAAATTGATCAATTGAATCTGAGTATTCGTAGAACCCAGGCGATCAATGCGCCCGAATCGTTGAATAATGCGAACGGGATTCCAATGGATGTCGTAGTTGATCAAGTAGTCGCAATCTTGTAAGTTCTGGCCTTCGCTGATACAGTCAGTAGCAAACAACAGGTCAATATTGGCTTCATCAGGCAATCCTGTCTTATCGCGCTCTTTCGAAGATGGGGAAAATGCAGTGAGTAGTTCACCAAAATCAGTGCGCACCATCGGGTTATTGGTTTTATTGCTGCCACTGCCAACAATGACCGCACTGTGCAAGCCATGAGTATCTAATGCCCATTGTTGTAAATGTTGATACAAGTACTGAGCCGTATCAGCAAAGGCCGTAAAAACAAGCACCTTGCGGTTATCCGGGTTGAGCGGTTGCTTGATCTTAGCTTCAATCTGGGCTTTAAGTAGTCCTAATTTTTTATCACGCTGAACGTTAATGCTGTTGGCAGCGTTGTGTAGTTGAAGCAGATAACTGCGGTCTTCTTTCAGGTCATAAAGCCATTTAGCTTGGTCCATGTCTTGGATCAGAACTTTGACTTTGCTGCCAACCAATAATGCCTCTAGTTCAGGAGAGTCAATATCGGCATCCAAGATGTCGATACTGTCCAACTCATTGTTGCTGTGTTCTTCAAGCTTATTGATGGTTAAATCAATGCTGGCCAGTAAGCGCTCAGTGGTCAGTCGAAAAGAATGTACAGAGCTTTCCAAGCGCTTGAGCAGATTGACCTTAATCAGACCAATCAGGCTTTTCTCTCTGTCAAGCTGACTGAACACTGACCTGCCATCACCCAGCTTGGTGTCGTACTTTGCCTGATAGCTAGCACGCTTTTCCATCAGCACATATTTGAGTGGTGAGAAAGTGCTCAGGTTGAGACGCTCAATGATTCTGTTGATTTCCTTGAGTGATGGAAATTCATTTTGAGTATCAAAATCAGCTTTGACATTGATGGGCTTAAGCCGCTGTGGAAACTGGCCGATATCAGCCAGGTTGTAGTATTTCTCGATATGTTTGCGTGATCGAGCAATGGTTAGTAGGTCAAGTATTTTGAAGTAACCAAAATTAAGACTATTAAGCAGTTGCTCGGTGGTGCGACTTTCTTCGGGACGTTTGAGCCACTCATTAAAACGGGTCTGCGCCTGTCTCAGGGTATTAGATATATTCTCAATGCCATGCGCTTGTAATGCTTGGTCATCCCCTTCGGTAGCAAAAGCGATCTGATTTTTCAGATCATTCAAACGATTATTGACTGGCGTAGCCGACAACATCAGTACTTTGGTTTTTACGCCAGAACGGATAATGTCATCCATCAGCTTGGAATAACGAGTATGGCGTTCATCCGCAACGCTTGCGTTACGAAAGTTGTGAGACTCGTCGATCACAACTAAGTCATAGTTACCCCAATTGAGCGTGGCTAGGTTAGTGTCTCCCGACATACCTGCACTACGAGTTAGATCCGAATGATTAAGGACGTTATAACTAAAACGATCTTTAGCTAACAAGTTACGAGTATCGTTCTGAACAAACAACGTCCAGTTGTCGCGTAACTTCTTGGGAGCCAGCACCAGCACCCTAGCATTACGCAGCTCGTAATACTTGATGACTGCTAGTGCCTCAAATGTTTTGCCAAGCCCCACAGAGTCGGCAAGAATACAGCCGTTGTGCCGTTCCAACTTGTCAATCACACCCAGCACGCCATCCTTTTGAAAGGGATACAGCTTGTTCCAAATCAGGGTGTTTTTAAAGCCCGTACGGGTATTGACGATGGAATCTTCGTCTATCTCATTCAGAAGTTCTTCAAATAGACGATACAGAACGATGAAATAAACCAACTCTGGTGATTGATCAGTCGCTAGAAATTCGACAGCGGATACCAGTTCCGCCTGAATATCCTGCGCACCTTGTTCTTGCCAGTGCTGATTATACCATTGACGCATGCTTTCTGTATGAATAGGATCGGTCGAGCCCATCGCCATATCAAGGCGATCAGTAAATGCAAGACCAAGCCCAGTTGCAGTCAGGTCAGTCGAACCCTGAATGGATGTCGTATTTTTCGTATTCTGAATGTGAAAGAGATTTTGAACTAGGCGATTTGACTGTACCCCCTTGGCTGTCACATTGTTTTGTAACCATTTGAGCAATGCAGCCGCTTGCTCTTTCTGTACAAGCTGTTGACTTAGCTTTTCTTCACCGGGCTGACAAGCGACACGCTTAGTCAGAGACTGGTCATCTATACCTAATAGAAGATTTGCTTTGCAACTTTTAAGCTGATCATAAAGAGCCGAGAAGCCCGCCAAACTTAGGCTCTTGAGCACAAGCGAGAGTTCAGAATCAGCTTGCAACCGTTCCTTCAACACAGACACCAATTTGGTAGTGCGATTGTCGATCATCCAGTTAGTCAAAACAGCTCCTCATCAAAACCGCGCAGCACCGTAAAAACTCAAAAGCTTTGCCGCAATGCACGATGGCAATATAGTGTAAGTAATTTTACTGACAGTAACTAGAACAAGTCCTTTCTCGCACAACCTCAATACAAAGTTCTAGGCATCTTGTGCATAACCACGCCAAAGGACAACTGTATTTTTTGAAGATTCGAAATCTTGAGTTTCGACTGAATTAACAACTTTAAGGTTTATGTACAAAAATTTTGACCTGCCGTTATTCGCGGCACACAACCGTAAAAATGATCCCAACTATATTTATTTTTCAGAGCTCACTCTAGGACTACCTCACAGACAATGAGGAATCTTTTTTCAGCACACCAACTGTAGAAACATTAAATAACATGGCGATCCCGATTCGTCAGACGGGAAATCAACAAATGAATTGATCTATTCACCAGATCACTTTCCTTTAATCCACTGTAATACTTCAATGAGTTTCACAATCAAAATTTGTTAATTAACCAAACCCTATCTTCACACCAAGTTTTGAATAAAAGATTGATTTCAAAATCAACATAAATCAATACCATTCAATCAAAATCAATAAAATTAATTTTCAAAGAGAGATCGCACCACGGATGCTCCTATTTCAATCAAAAACAACTTGATGATTTTCGTAAACAAGTTGTAAATCAGAGCAAACACCACGCTTCGTTTTAAAAATAATATTATTACTCTGATTGATTAGATAGAGTATGCTTAACTCTTCTTTATTAATAACACCACACGATTCATTAAACAAATAAATGGATGACACTTTGCGATGGTTATTGCTTTGTTTGATTATGTCAAACGCAATAAGATTTGAAATAACTTGTTGTATACGATTCCAGGCTGGCATTCGCTTATCAAGAGGCGTACAGGGATGAGTCATGCGCAAAAAAGTTCTATAGCTTCGAAGATTTGGTGAGGCAGATAACCATACCGTCACAAGCTCTACTGGCAAGTTTTCCAAAATGTCTGAATCAATACTTTCACTAGTCGCACTCTTTAAAGCATTCCAAACAGTAATATTTTGGCCTGTGCCAATCTCCGTAAATTGTCTCATACCCCACAAAGAGCAATAAATCCGACTCCAATCTCTTTTCTCGTCTTCACTAGTCGAGTTTGATCTGTCACATGAGTCATCAACATTGTTTAATTCAGCATTAGACTCACCTATGTCAACCCCGTCTACTACGAGCGATTTTGATACGTACTTAGCTGCTTGCACAGCGTCTCCAAAAGCTTGAATTTTTCTGATCACGATAGGCAAGCTCCTATTATTTTGAGCTATCGTAATCTGGCATTGAATATCTAATCGAGAAATTGTTTTTAGTTTTTCGTTGTCATATACAGACAAAAGAATCTCTCGAAAATAATGAGCAGATTTTTCACTTTTAAAGTACAAAAGCAGATTGAAATGCGGAACTCCTGACCTGTGAGGCTCGACGGTTCTAAAGCCTATAATTTCGATGTTCTTTTGTTTCGCTTTGTTATACGCTTTTTGCCAAACACTCATTAGCCATTCATATGCTACTTGCGGACTGGGTTTACCTGCCATTACCCACGATGGATTTTGCACACCATAATTTAAAATGGGATGAAAAAAACTTGGACATGTCATGTAAAAAACACATCCGAACCATCTTAAATCTTGCTCGCAAAATTTAACAGTTTCTTCAAGTCGGTGACGCTGATCAGCACACCGTCCGATCATTCTTTGTTCAAAAAGGCGGTCAGAAACTTCACGACCTGTTTTTTTCATAGTGTTAGATAGAGCTTCTTTTTGAAAATACATCTTCATTTTCATTAAATCGCGTGCTATGGAGCTAACATAATGATTAGATTCAATTTTGTGTAAGTTCAGATCTCGTGCGATTGAATCTACCGCTTGTGCTAAGCGTGTAGTGATTTGGGCCAGATTAAGATCACAGGATATTTCATTTCTGAGCAGATTAAAATACGATCTTTTAATTTGAGTGGCAGATGCGCCGACATGTAAACCTAAGTTTGAAAAAACACTCAAGTTTTGAACAATTTCTTTAAATCTATTTGAAAGACTTTCAACTCCGTTTTCATAAATAGCAGAAACAGCCGCTTCTCTTGCATGCCACCACCATTGCCAAGGTAAGCGCTCAAGCTTGAGTGTCTCAAGCTCTTTTCTTATCACATCTGTCGGGCGTACACGCTGACTTAAGTATTCAGCAAAATTTTCAGCGTTACCGGGACTGACGCTCAGCGTATGGTCAGCGCATATGTCCAAATTCTCAACAAACATAACCTTTACGTGACGATTAGGGTCATGCGAGAGGGTTTGTGAAAGAGATCGAAGATCTGGGGCGACCTCTTTTTCGTTTGGGCATTATGCAATTTAAACTTGCAGAATGATCAAAATCATTTGCCTCATTAAACCCATTCTGATCAGCTGGACATTCAAACCTTGTAGCTTTCAACCAGTTATCAACAACATCTTTGTACCAATATCTTGTTCGCCCAATCACAATCCAAGGAGGCAAACATGAGGAAGGCAACTCATTTTTGTTTATCTTTGAAAGAATATTGTAAAGACTGTAGCGACTAATGCCGAAATATTCAGCGAGGCTTTTGGTATTCATTAAATTCATTTCTCTACTCCAGATTTTCAATCATTCTTTAATGATATTTAAAAAGAATGAAAAACTACAAATGAAAATGGTTAAAAAATGAAGAGAAAAATTTAATTTCTACGCAAATCTATTTGACAAATCAAAAACATTGCCAATTGTGTTCGAAAAACAAATACTATTCAAACCATTAGTTTTCCCTGCAATCAACTCAAGTCGATGCAAAACTAACTTCTTTTCGAATGGCTTAATTAATACAAGCACAACGCCCACACCAGGTAACGCTGACTCGGCTACCATTGAAAACCTCAACTTTCTACCACTATCAAGAGTGATTAAAAAATTAATTATTTAAAGAAATCATTAAATAGGACTGACACGTTCAGATACCGCCCTTCCGTACTATCATCGAAGACTCAAATTAATTAATTCATTGAGTTTGTTTCAAAGGGGATTTCATGAGCTATTTCGCAAACGTATACAACGTGATGATCGCTTCACCGGGAGATGTCTTATCCGAAAGGGCCATTATTCGTGATGTTATCTACGAGTGGAACGCAGTTCACTCAAATTCTCGAAAAATTGTTCTGCTTCCGACCGGTTGGGAAACTCATTCATCACCTGAAATGGGTGCATCAGCTCAGACCATCATCAATAGCCAAGTTTTAGAAAAATGTGACCTTCTTGTTGGAGTTTTTTGGACCAGAATTGGCACACAAACTGACAACTATGCAAGTGGGTCAGTAGAAGAAATTGAGCGTCATATTAATGCAGAAAAACCGACTATGCTGTATTTTTCAAGCCAACCCGTCTCATTAGATACAGTTGACTCAGATCAAATAAAACTAGTAAAGAACTTTAAAGACTCGTGCCGTAACCGAGGCTTATTTGAAAGCTATGACAGCCATGCGGATTTCAAAGCAAAGTTCTACCGGCAACTTCAGTTGAAACTAAATGAGCACCCTATTTTCTTAACCGATTCCGGCGAAGCTCGCAACTACTTAATTAAAGAATCAAAGATTAAAATTCCTGAAATATCTGCGGAAGCGCGCATTCTACTAAAGGAAGCAAGCTTAGACGACCACGGGACCATCCTGTATATCCGACACCTAGGTGGCACTGATATCCAGGTAAACGGAAAAAACATAATTTCATCAGGCGTGCGTCGCGAAATCGCAAAATGGGAACAAGCACTAAATGAGCTCGTTGCATTAGACCTTGTTGCTGGGCGTGGTCAGAATGGGGAGTTTTTTGAACTCACAAACCTTGGCTATCAAATTTCAGAGATGATAGTACTGTAAGTCTATTCATTTGAACTGATCGACTTGCAGATCAGTTCGAACAATAACTAAGGAATCTCTGAACAACTCCTCTCGCAAAAATCATAACTATGTGTTCATGCGGGTTACAGAGTCGTTGTCCTGAGAAATCTGTACTTATTCAGAGGTTCCCTAACCTCTTCCCCAAGTCGGCAGCATACAATCGTTACAAATTAGAATCAATGATTCGACAGCATCGCTACCCGAACCCACATTAAGGCTAAGAAATGCGGTTACTCTAGCAATCCCGCTTTGCAACATCACAAATTTGAGCAACGTAATTTTGAGATCGTGTAAATCGGAGCGTTCATAAACGGAAACAACAAAGTAAATCATCGTTGTGAACGTAATCCAAGATTTGCAAATTAAAGCCGTCAAAGTCAATACCATTGGATCGCTAAAGTGATCTGTATTGCCAGTTAAATTACAGCCTTTCGAGGGTTTAAATTGTTGTATGTAACCACCACCGCCAGCTAATTTCAGGTGACTATTTAAACTATCACCGTGATCGATCATAAATCGATTCATTAAAACCTTCCAATCATGAATAGCCATTGTCCATTTTTGGAGAAAGCTTGTATTGCAAAGTAAGCCTCGTTCGGTGTCGATTCATCAGTCGGGGAAATCTTGTGTGATTTGATTATCTTTTGAAGTGCGTTTTTTCCATTAATTGCGTTTTGGCAATTTCTATTACCCGTTAATATGATCGTCTTAGTCAAAATCTATTGTAATGTAACTTCTGTTTTTAGAAACTGTAAATGTAATGTATTCAAATCAAAAAATCTATCGATCAAACCTCTTGCAAACAACTTAGATGATGAATTGAATTCAATCTAAAAACATCTTGCCTTAACTATTACAAACGATCAAAAACATCCGTTATTGACATGAGAATTATTGATCTTATAAAAACATATTCAACATGTTAATTTACGAATCATTTTAAGGTCTTATCGCGTCCACTTTTGGCATTGTGATTATTCATGAAATAAAAGTCCCACAACAAGCACTTCTTACCAATCTGATTCATTAAATTTAGGTCAGATTATTTTGCTTACTTATCCTCTTTTGTCATTTTGATTATTTTTCAATTAAAAGTATTTAAACATTAAGTTTTACTTTATATCCTAATCAATTTAAACTATGCATTAGTCTTTCAACAGCGTACTACATTTGCATTTGCATCCCCTATTGTCATAGTAATTACTAGTTTGTAAAAAAATTTATTTTTTGAATAATGCAATCATTTTTTGCTAAGGAACCTCTGAATAAGTCCAAATTTCCCAGAATGACAACTCTGTAACCCGCATGAACACTGGCTTGATATTGCCAGAAAAGGAGTAATTCAGAGTCTCCCTAATCAAGGAAGCAACACATCATCTTAAGATCATTTGGTTTTATACTCATTTGGCTTCTTAATTATTTCACAATAAAAGAAAACCAAAGTTGCTCGAAACAATTTAGTCATTGGCCATTCACTTGTAAACGCTGATGGAGTACTAGACAAAAGCCAAATCTATGTGAGATTTATCGCAGATTTTTTATTGGTAAAACAACCTGACATTTACTTTTGTACCATCAGCATTAGCACATGACGTCGGCAAACATTAAAGTCACCCGAACCTGATTAACGAACTTATGTACTCCAACAAGTGGAACTGACCTGCCCCATCTATGCAGCGCAACTAAGGAACCTCTGAACAACTCCTCTCGCAAAAATCATAACTATGTGTTCATGCGGGTTACAGAGTCGTTGCCCTGAGAAATCTGTACTTATTCAGAGGTTCCCTAAAGGGCATCTCGAATAACCCCCGCTGAGTGCGCCGATTCCTAAAATGACCCTATTGCCACCTCTTTGCCCGTAAACGCTATGAAACGTAGTGCCATCAAGCTTGAACTCTTTGCCGATGAGCGTCAGCGCGAGAAGCTGGATCAGATCGGTGACCCTCTGGCCAATATCGATGAACTCCTGAACTTCAAAGTCCTGGCAGCACGAATCGACAAGATCGCGCCTCGAGGCGACGGTGCCAAGGGTGGTCGACCTGCCTATCCAACCGAGGTGATGCTTCGCATCCTGCTGGTCAAGAAGCTGTACAACCTGTCCAACGACCAGATGGAGTTTCAACTGCTTGATCGCATGAGTTTCAAGCGCTTCTGTCGTCTGACCAACTCTCGCACCATACCCGACGCCACCACGATCTGGGTGTTCGAGAACCGTATCGGCGAGGCCGGCGCGAGAGAGATCTTTGACGGTGTCGAGTCTCAACTCTTTGCCAAGGGGTTCATTCCTCGCGGCGGTCAAATGATCGACGCCACCCTGGTGCAGGCACCCACCCAGCGCAATACGCGCGAAGAGAACAAGCTCATTAAGCAAGGCGCCATGCCGGCTGACTGGGAACCCGCGAAGCGTCGTCAGAAAGACACGGATGCGAGCTGGACCAAGAAACACGGCAAGAGCTACTTTGGTTACAAGATGTCTGTCAACGTAGACAACCGTTACAAGCTGATTCGCAAGGTGCAAACGAGTACCGCCAGCGAGCATGACAGCAAGCATTTCGATGCTGTACTCGACCCGTTCAACACGAGCCGAGATGTTTACGCAGACCGGGGCTATCCCTCCAAAGCACGCACAGAGTTTCTCGAGGATGAGGGATATCGAGATCAGATCCAGCGCCGTGGCACCGGTAAAAAACCCTTGTCACAGACGCAACAAGGTCGCAATCGTCGTCTCGCCAAGACTCGGGCTCGGGTCGAACACCCGTTCGCAGCGATCAGCCAGATGGGTGGCAAGTTTGTACGCACGATCGGACAAGCACGCGCAAACTTCTCCATGCTTCTCATGGCAGCTTGCTACAACGTCAAGCGGGGAGTCTTTCTCGTGGCCACCAATGGCGGTCGCGGTGCGCCCTCGTAGGGGGTCAGTGCGCCGAATTGCGCCTAAAAAGCGCAATTCCGGCACTTGAGGGGCAAAATGTGCCCTGATTTACGCTGAAAAGGCGGTGTTTCTTGTTTTTTTGCAAAGAAATCTTTGCGCCTCGCTCAGTGCCTCAAAAACGAGGGGTTCTTCGAGGTGCCCTAAAGCCCATCAGCCAAAGTCACGCCACCACCATAAACAAGGCCCATCAAAACGAATCGGGATTCTCCGAAAAACTGGAAACTGGTATCAATGGCCATTAACAGCTAGATTCTCTGTGTGCCTACATAAGCCTAAGTCATACAGGTGTTGGGTAAATAAATCAGTTTGAAAAAATATTTTCAATACTCACTAAACTTTTTCTCGAATCTGCCGTAAATAGTAGAAGTCTCTGAATAAGTCCTAGTTTTTCAGAATGGCAACTCTGCAACCCGCATAAACACTGGGCCGATATTGTCAGAAAAGGAATGCTTCAGAGCTTCCAATAGCATCATATTTAAAGATGCTTTTATTTTCCAAAAACTCAATTAAGGAGTTCGTTATGATTACGATTGCTATTAAAAACCAAAATGTTAATTTTGGTATGGTTTCGCTCAACAAAAGCTTAAATCCACTCTTCAAAGGACTTAAATCCAAAACAGATAAAAACTCAATGTCTGTAAAAATAGAATTTTCTATCGATCCTCAGATTTCAAAAAAATCTGATCAAAAAACGACTAGAGAAAAAATTGAACAAATTTTATCTGAAAGCAATAATTTAGCTTTCCGGCGCGATGAGTTCAATCAATGCGGCAAGTACCGGGAAGTCAGCCGCGTGATCGCGGCCCTTATCGGTGAGGGAAAACTTATACGTTTAGCTCGCGGTTTTTATATTAAAAGCACACTAACTGACAAATTCGTAAAACCCGATCTCACAACGCCCGCTCCAACATCTGAACTTAACTCTAACAACTTAGAGAAAAATCAACTCAAAGTCTTTGAGGCTCGTATGCAAACAGAAATTATAAAGCACTCCAAAAGCTTTACTTTCCACGAATGTCGCATGCAAATGCAAGGGCAAGATTACTACTATGTAAAACCCAAGAAAAACTGATTTAAGCTTTAGAGGTCGGATCGAGTGTAATTACTTGATCCAGCCTTCCCGATTTCGGATTAATCTTAAGTTTTCTCGGCCAGTACCGATATGGTAACGGTTAAGCTAATAATGACATACGATTTCAACCGTCGGCCATCATCGATGCACAACCAAATCCGATCACATCGGAACAGGATAATTGGTGAGCA
>NZ_JBMERD010000023.1:0-29278 GCF_048820935.1 Orrella sp. 11846 | reverse complement strand
GCAAATATTCAGCCACCCAAACTGCTCAGTAGGAAGCAATTGTTGAAAAGATCGATGCAGTTTGGGCTGTAACTCGGGCCGTTTCGTAAGGCCGGTTGAGTTAAATCATGGTGACTGATCTGAGGTTTTTTGAGCGTTCCAGTCGTGAATAAAGCTTTTGGCGGATTAGAAAGATTGGGCATCGTACGAGAAATTACCGGCAAACAGCGTGGACGCGTTTTTGCCTACCAGGCATTTCTGGATATTTTGGATGAAGGTATGTGTGTCAGCTCATAAAAGAATCACGATTTGCTTGTGTTGTTTTAGGGATTGACCATACAGATCAATCCCTAAAAGGCAAGAGGCATCAGGCAGCTTCAGGTCGCCGTTTCGCCCACTTTCCGACGCCTTGTGCCAGTAGCACTAAAGCGGTAGAAATCAGAATCATGACAATTCCAAGCGCTGATAGTTTGCCCCAGAGACCATCGTCCGCAAAATCCAAAATACGTACCGCCAGAACTTCAGTGCCGGGTCGTGATAGAACGACCGAGACCGTTAGTTCACGCATGAACATCGTGGCCATCAAGATCCAGGCAGAGATTAGTCCTGGCAAGATGATGGGAGCAATGATGCGACGCATGGTGGTGAGCATGCTGGCACCGCAGACTAGAGAAGACTCCTCAAGGTGAGCGTGCACCTGCACAAAAGCACTGGCCAGTGGGCGCACACCATAGGGTAGATAAGCAGCGATATAGGCCAAGAGCAATGCGGTCAATGTGGCATACAGCGGTGTTTGCACAAAGAACCACATAAACCCAATCCCGATCACAATACCCGGAAATGAGAAGGCCAAAAAGGTCAGAGTTTCCAGAATCGTGGAAGCTGCTGTGCGCACTTTGACACTGACGTACGCCACAAAGAGCGAAAGTAAAACACCCAAGGTCGCACCAACGACTGCCAAGAAAACACTGTTTTTCAGGGCTTGCCATGTCACTTCATCGTCAAACATCGTTGTCCAGTGCTGCAGACTCATGAGCGACCAGGCTTTGGGGCCAGGCACCATGGCATAAGGGATTAGTGATGTGTAGAGTAACTGTGCTACCGGAATCACAATCATCACAAAACTCAGAATAGCCATAATGAAGAGCAACGGTAGTCTGGCGCCTTTGAGATGGATGACACCGGGCTTAAAGCCACGACCAGAGATTGTCACAAATTTGCCACTTTCGGCTGTGAGGGCACGGTACACAACGATTAAAACAATCGCGGCTGACAACACACTCATACCCAATGCCGCAGCCTGACCATAATCGGGTGCAAAACCGGTTGAAATCATTTCAAATAAGTAAGTCGCCAAGACGTCCACATCGCCAGGTGTTCCTAGCACTCTGGGGACTGCATAAGCAGCCAGAACGCGAACAACACTCAGAATAAAGGCGGCTAAGAGCGCAGGTCTTAAAATCGGCAATGTGACGCGAAATAGGGTTTTCATGACACCAGCGCCACTGACGCGGGAAGCCTCTTCAAGTGCGCTGTCAAAAGAGCTTAACGCGGGCGCAATAATGAGATACGCGACAGGCATGTTGAGTAAGCCTTCAACAAAAATCATGCCGGTCAGTGAGTAGACGTTAAAAGCAACGTTTTCAAGACCAGGGATGAGTTGAATGGCTTGATTCAGTACCCCGTTACTGGGGTTGAGTAACAAAGCCCAGGCTGCCGCAAACAACACGTGCGGGATCATCATCGGCACAATCGACAAGATCACAAACAGTGGTTTGAAAGGAATGTCGGTGCGGATGTTGAGATATGCCAGAAACAGTGCCAAAAGGGTCGCAAAAAGCGAAGATCCCACCACAAAGATGAGCGTGTTCACCACGACATCGAGCAAATACGGGTCGGAATAAGCTTCAACATACTTATCCACCGTAAAGGATCCGAACGAGGTTAATCCTTCAGAGAAACTTCCTAAAAGCAGCATCACAACCGGTGTCAGTGTGAGTGCTGCCACAATCAGAATAAGCAGGGCCGTTAGGCGCGGATGGTTACGGTTCATGTCTGAAAGCGTTCCTAACGTGAAAGCAGCAGGCAGTGTCGGGGTGCGACCGCTAGTTCAACCGTGTCGTTGAGTGCGGGATTGGACTCAGGATCAAGGCTCGCAATCAGGGAAACTTCACCGATGCGGATGTTGGCTTCAAAGACCTCACCCACAAACTCAAGCTCATCCAATGAGCCTGTTAATTTATTGGTGTCGGATTCGGCCAATTGAGCACGATATAAACGAATCATTTCTGGACGAATACATAAAGTTGTTTCTGTGCCCAGCGCGAGATCTGAACCCGTTGCACAAGCCACTTCACCCATGCCAGTGGAGACGATGGTGAGGCCATTCTCGTGACGTAAGACAGTGGCAGGGATTTCATTGGCGCGACCAATAAAATCAGCCACGTAGCGACTTTGTGCTTTGAAATAGATGTCTTGAGGTTCACCGGTTTCGACAATTTGCCCTGCTTTGAGTACCGCAATGCGATCTGAGAGTGCGAGTGCTTCGACTCGATCGTGCGTGACGTAAATAGCGGTCATGTTCAATCGCGACAAGAACTTTTTAAGATCTTTACGCGTTTCTTCACGCAGCTTGGCATCTAGGTTTGAGAGCGGTTCATCAAACAGAATCACTTTGGGTTCACCCACAAGTGCGCGTGCGAGCGCAACGCGTTGTTGCTGTCCGCCTGAAAGGTGAGGTGCAGGACGATTGCCCAAGCCTTCCAGTTGCACGAACTTTAAAACCGCATCAACTTTTTCTCGGATGGTTTCTTTGGCAACACCAGCAACTTGAAGTGGATACGCAATGTTATCAAACACACTCATATGCGGCCAGATGGCATAGGTTTGGAACACCATACCCAAGCCACGTTTTTCAGGGGGAATGAGAATGTTTTTTTCAGCAGACCAGACAATCTGATCGCCAATGCGAATTTCACCGGTATCAGGTTGCTCTAAACCAACGATGCATCGCAGCAAAGTCGTCTTGCCGCAGCCACTAGGGCCCAAAAGTGTGTAGATACTATTGGCTGGAATCGTCAGGTTGATGTTGTTCAGTGCCTGAAAGCTTTTGCTGCCAGTGCCGTAAGTTTTGCTAAGCCCAGAAATCTGGATTTCCATAGTGGCAATTCGCCCATAAAATGCCCAAACCTGATCTAGGCTTGGGCTGATGATTAAATTGAAGCAGCCCATGAAATGGGCTGCGAATGGGTTGTGTCAACGAACGTTAATTCTAATCTTTTCGCTTAACGACCTGAAAAAATGGTTTTGAATTCCCGACCCCATTTCTTCAGTTCTTTGTCTGACAGATCACGAGCAGGTTTTACTTCGACTTTATCAATGCCTGGGATGTTCGGGAAGACACCTGGTGCCAGAACATATTCACCGACTTTGGATGCCAGAATTTGCATCGCTTCTTTGCTGAGCCAGAAATCCATGAAAGCACGTGCTGCTGCGGGGTGAGGTGCGGATTCTGTGACTGCGATGGCGCGAGCAGCACCGAACAGTGGCCCTTCTTTAGGTCCCCAACCCAGGGGGGCAGGGGCTTTGGTCACAATGTATTTGGGCATTGAGATGGCGACAAGTTTTTCACCGCTTTCAATGGGCGCGGGTGTGGGACCAAAGGAAGCCACAAACATGGGTTTGTTGGCTGCCAACGCTTTGACGTACGCCATCCAATCGTCTTCGGTTTTGAAGTATTGTTCTTTGAGTGCGATCAACCAAGCGATGGTTGAAGCATGGGTCGCAGGATCTGCCATGACGATCTTGTCACGCCACTTTGGATTACCCAGATCTGCATAGTTTTGAGGTACGTCTTCAGATTTCACCAAATCGGTGTTGTAAAGGTATGAAACGTACTCGATACCAAACGATGTGTACAAATCATTGCTGGTTGCCCAAGCTGGGTAGTCTTTGGCAGCTGGTGATGTGTAAGGTGCGAGAATTTTGTTTTTCGCGAGCATCTCAACCATGGGTAAGGGCGACTGCACCACATCAGCTAAAAGCTTGCCAGCCTGTGCTTCGGTCAGAATGGTGGGGATAAATTTCGAGCTGGAAATGCGGGTGTATAAACCTTTAATCCCTGTATCTTGCTGAAAGGCTGCCATGACAGGCTCAACGGCCGTGATGTTGGCATAAAAAACAGCTTCGCCTTCAGCTTTGGCTTTTTGCAGATCATTGGCTAAAGCGACCTGCATCCATGCAGGCACTGCGGTGAGGGCGCCTGCACCGGCTGTCATGGCCAGAAAGCGTCTGCGATCCAGTGAGCTCATCATCATTCTCCCTATGTAGTTGAGCGTTTTCGGTTCTGATATTCAGAAAGTTGACTGATAAAAACGTGCGTTTGAACTGCTTTATAGACTTTGTTTAACTTGATCTTGGCGCTAGCGTACCATTGAAACCAGTTCCTGGGATCGGCAACAACCCCAAGCTGGTTTCGTTAAAAAGTACGGAGTTTGAATACTGATCTAGCAACGGCTTGTCAGAAGGGTGAGTGCTTGTTGCGTGATGTCATTCATAATCGTTTCGACACTGTCGATACGATGGATCAAGCCAGCTGCCTCCCCAAAAAATACGCCAGCGTTCTCTGTATCTCCTTGACTTGAAGCTTCTATATAGGCGGGTGTCAATGTTTCAAGTTGCTCGCGCATGGCGTTTTCTTGTCCATGCCAGCGTCGGGTAAAGGCGTTGTGGCGAACACGCACAGTGAACTCTTCGGGCCAGTCTAGAGATCTCACGACATCGGGCACTGTGGTGCGAATCGTGCCATCACCATCGGTTTCAAGAATGGACTGATGATGATTTGGATGCACCAAGGACTCTTTTGAAGCCCAAAAACGGGTGCCGATGAGGACACCATGCGCACCTAACATTAGGCTTGCCGCCAGTCCACGCCCATCGGCAATGCCACCGGCACTGACTAGGACCGTGTTTGGTGCATGCGCTTGTAGGTAGTCAGCGGCTTCGGGGATGAAGGTCATCAAACTGCGCAATGAACCGTGTCCACCTGCTTCCGTTCCTTGTGCAACGACGACATCAGCCCCGGCTTCAACGGCTTGCGCAACATGGGCAATGGTTTGGCACTGACAGATGAGCTTTGTGTTTGCAGCCTTAATTTCTTGCGAAAAAGGTCTGGGGTCACCAAATGACAGCATGATGGCAACCGGTTTGTATTGAAGGATTCGCGTGAGTAGCTCGGGCTTTTTAGACAATGACCAAGTGATAAATCCCACGGCAAATGGTTCATCGCTGGCGAGTTTGATTTCTTCTTCTAACCAACTGGTGTCGCCATATCCTCCGCCAATGATGCCTAGACCACCTTGACGACTGACTTCAGCAGCGAGTTTGCCGCCTGCTGCAAAGGCCATGGGGGCAGATAGTATGGGGGTACTCAGACCAAACATCGTGGTGAGTGGAGTTTGCAAAGCAGCTGTGGGTGTTGTTTTGTGGTTCATTGGCGTCATCATAGGGCAAACGGTCAACAAAAAAAGTTTTTGTGCAGCTATCTGAGCATACACGGGATGCTTCCCTACTTGTATCCCCTTTGCTGTTGCGGTTAAGTCACGTTTGTGACTTCAATGCTAACAAGCCTTTCGTGATAGGTTTGCCTAGCTGGTCAAGGATTTCTAGGCGTGATTACAATGGAGCCCCGCGCGTTAACAGCTACGCAATCAAACCGTGTCGTTGTTTGCCACTTTCGCCTTGTATCAGATGTCTGTATATCTGGATCTGGGTTTGTATGAAATTCGGACTGCCTGTGGCTTATTTATAAGCCCTAGGAGTGCGAGCATTTGGAATGATTTTGTGAAATTGATCGTGTATTTTGATAGAAGCCCTGAGACAAATGGTCCAGGCTTAATGGAATTGTCTCTGGAGGTGAATGTATGGTGATCGACCTAAGTGGGTACTATTCCCTGATTCTGGCTGCCGTCATCATGCTGGTGGGGCATGCCCTTGTGTTCAGAATCAAGTTGCTGTCGAATTACAACATTCCTGAACCGGTGGCCGGCGGTTTGCTGGCAGTTGTACTGTTATTCATCATTAATCTGGTTTTTGGCTGGAGTTTTACATTTGATGCGGATTTGCAAAAAACCTTCATGCTGATGTTTTTTGCATCAATCGGATTGAGTGCGGATTTTGTGCGTCTGAAAGAGGGCGGTAAGCCGCTGGTGATGTTCGTGGCAGTGGTTGCTGTTTTTGTTGTCGCACAAAATATTGTCGGTGTGGGTTTGTCTTCGGCACTGGGTTTACATCCCTTGATGGGATTGGTAACAGGTTCGATTTCATTGACTGGTGGCCATGGGACTGCAGCTGCCTGGGGGCCTTTGCTTGAAAGCAAATACGGTGTGATTGGCGCAACGACTGTGGGTGTGGCCGTGGCGACAGTTGGTCTGGTGATCGGTGGCATGATTGGAGGTCCGGTTGCCAGATATCTGTTGAAGCGACAAGGTCAACAACCTTTGCCAGAAACTGAAGTTCGCACAACGCAGCAAGCCGTTTCCGGCGAACCACGCAAGCAAGGTGAAAGTCAGGAAGATACCGACGTGCAACTGACGTTTGACCGGTTTGACCAACCGCGCCGAATAAATGCGTACTCAGCCATTCAGACCTTGGCGATGTTTGCAGCGTGTCTAGTCGCTTCCGAGTTGATGATGAAATTCACACGAGATACGTGGTTGGAATTGCCGCAATTTATCTGGGCGCTTGGCTGTGGTGTGGTGATTCGTAACATCCTCACGCACGCGTTTTCTTTCAAGATGTTTGATCGCGCCATTGACGTGTTTGGTAGTGCCTCGTTGTCGCTGTTTTTGGTGATGGCGTTACTGACACTGCGTTTGTGGGAACTGGCAGATTTGGCAGGACCCGTGTTAATTATGGTGGCAGTTCAGACCGTGTTCATGGTGTTTTTTGCGATTTTTGTGACGTATCGCATCATGGGCAAAAATTACGACGCCATTGTTTTGTCGGCGGGGCATTGTGGGTTTGGGGTCGGTGCAACACCAACTGCCATTGCCAATATGCAGGCCATTACAGATCGATATGGACCTTCGTATAAAGCGTATCTGATTGTGCCGCTGGTGGGTGCTTTCTTTGTGGATCTGATTAACGCAGCTGTTTTGCAGACGTTTGCCGCGATGTTTGGGTAAAGGAAGCTGCAGTTTAGAAGGAGAAATGCCTTGAAGACGCTGATTCAGGTGGCGCAGTCATTGTCCGATGCGTTAGAGAAAATGACCTGGAGCACGCCAAGCCATGTCTATAACCCCTTGGTGTATGCCTGGGAAAACCATGTCAGCTATCTTCAGGCATTTGGACAGGCGCCGGGGCGTCTTTTGTTGGTCGGAATGAACCCAGGCCCGTGGGGGATGGCGCAAACAGGCGTGCCTTTTGGTGATGTTCAAATGGTGCATGACTGGTTTGGATTCAACGGCGCTTTGCGAGAGCCTTTACCGCCAACGCATCCTCGTTATCCGATTCTGGGCATGGACTGCCATCGTAAAGAGGGGAGTGGTCAACGCGTCTGGGGATGGGCGCAGTCCAGATTTGGTTCACCTGAAGTGTTTTTTAAACAAGCGTTTGTCTGGAACTATTGTCCTTTGCTGTTTCTGAAAGACAATAAAAATCTCATCCCAGAAAAGCTCAGTCGCCCCGAGCAAGATGCCTTGCAACAAGCTTGTGATCAGGCTTTGTCGCAAACATTGAGTATTCTTCAGCCTTCACGGCTAGTGGGTATCGGGCGGTATGCGCAAGCCAGATTACAAACCGTGGCTGGTCCACAGCAGACTGTCGAGTATCTTTTACATCCTAGTCCGGCCAATCCCATAGCGAATAGGCATTGGGATGAATATGCAGATGCTTTGTTTGGTTTAAATCCAAATGGGTCAGATGGCATCTGAAGTCTTTAGGCAGAAGTGAGTTCATTGCTTCAGCCCCAATGAATTGCGCAGATTATCCAGTTTACTACGACTCCCACAGAGGTCATCCTGCTGTCTATCATGACCGAGTTGATTAAACCGAAGTCATTAAAAAATCGGTCAACTTGCTTTTCTAATCTGAGAGCGATATTCGAGTAGAGGAGACTTACTTGTGAGAATTACCAGAAACTTATCGGCTATTTCTGCCGCTCTGTGCTGTAGTTTGGCTGCAGCACTGACACCCACAACCTCAGCCTTGGCAGCTGATAAGGACTATCCACAAAAGCCTGTCATGTTGGTTGTGTCATATCCTGCTGGCGGAAGCGTGGATGCGGCAGCTCGTATTTTGCAAGAACCATTGGGTAAAGCATTGGGTCAGCCGATTGTTGTCGAGAATCGGGGTGGTGCGGGTGGCACGATTGCAACTCGCCATGTCGCGACTTCGAAACCTGATGGTTATACCGTTCTAATTACGTTGTCTTCGCACACAATCAATCCAGCTGTGTATGACAATTTACCGTTTGATACGCAGACTGACTTTAAACCGGTGTCGCTGGTGGCATCTGCGCCTCAAGTTTTAGTTGCGCATCCATCATTTAAACCTTCGACGTTAAAAGAACTGCTGGAGTATGCAGAACAGTCACCCGATCCTGTGCCTTATGGTTCAGCCGGCATTGGATCTCCAAGTCATATCGCTGGTGAACTCCTCAGTCAGAAAGCCAATACAACGAAGTTGATGCACGTGCCTTATCGGGGTGGTGGACCGGCCACGGTGGATGTCGTGAGTGGGCAAATTCCGTTGTTATGGGTCTCTCTACCGTCGGTTGCTTCATTTATCAAATCTGGCGATCTGAAAGCTATTGCGGTTTCAACTAAGGACCGCACACCCATCATGCCGGATATTCCTGCAGCCTCAGAAACGATTGACGACTTTAACGTGGATTCTTGGTATGCCATGTTTGTTCCAGTCAAAACGCCATCAGAGGTTGTGGATACTTTGTACGAAGCCATTGTGATTGCGTCTAAAGATCCGAAGGTGAATGAAGCACTGGCCGCTCAAGGTGCAGTCGCTGTAGGCACAACGCCTGCCGAGCTTGGTGAGATCGTCAAAAAAGAAATTGCCGACTGGAAGGTTTTAGCAGAACAAGCCAACATCAAGATTAAGTAATTTCGAGCGTAATGATTGAGCAAACCGCTTGCGCAACCTCGTTCATTCATGTGTGAGTCAAGCAAGCGAGTTGGTTTTTAACTTATTAGCGGCTTTGGCCGTTCCGAATGATTTTTCGCTAAGAGGGGCGTTTTGCTCACAAGTTTCCATGAATACGCTTTGAAGGTGCTCTGGCATTTCTTTCGTTAAAGTTTTTGTCTGTATTTCGTGATAAAGACTAGCTGTGTATGATTCTTATAAAGACATGATTTAACTGCTTTCTAGTTACATATTCTCTCTTAAGGGTTGATTGAGTGGTATGCAATATTTTAGTAAAATAATGCGGATGAATCAGCTAGAGAAAGAGGATCATGCTTGTTGGTATCAAACTTCACGCCCATCCAACGCCTGAGCAAAAGAAAGTGCTTAGCCAATGGATGGGTTGCGCGCGTTTGATCTGGAATGCAAAAGTGGATGAAGAGCTATATCACCGCACTTTTGCGAACAAGTATTATCCAATAGGGACTTACGCCCCGATTGATAAAAAGGCAGCTCACTTCAAGTCGAAAGAGCTCACGCCTTGGCTCTATGACTGCCCTAGCCAAATCATTCGAAATAGTGCAACCAATTGGTGCAATACTTATTTCAATTTTATGAAAGGCTTGTGCGGCAGGCCCAAAAGAAAGCCAAAATCAGACAGGGGTAGCATCCACCTCACAAGAGAGCTATTTCGTTTTGAGCACTGCTCCGACGGGAATATTCGTCTTTTCATTGGCTCAAAGACCAATAACATTGGTTACCTGTCATTTAAAAAGCATGCCAATTTCAACACCCCTAGATCCATCTACATCCGTAAAGAAAGAGGACGTTACAGCATTTCCTTTTGCTATGAGGATGGCTTTGATGGGGCTGGTTTAAAAACCAATCAACAGCATTTGAATGATCTACGTGATGAGTCTGACGAGTATTTAGAGCAAAACACCATCGGCATTGATCGAGGTGTTGCGATTCCTGTCCAAGCCGGCGAAAAGTCGTTTGATTACAGCGAAGGGCAAAAGAAAAACCTAAGCGAGTCTGAACGATATATAAAGCGGCTACAGCGTAGGCTCTCTAGGCAAACGAAAGGCTCGAACCACAGAAACGAAACGAAGTCTAAGCTCTCAAAGTCTCAGGCTAAGAAAGCCAATATCCGCAATGACTTTGCGCATCAAACGAGTAGAGCCATTGTCGATGGAAAAGAAACAGTGATTGTGCTAGAGGACTTAAAAATTTCTAACATGACTCGCAGACCAGCCCCTCAGCAAAATGAAGCCGGTCAATATCTGCCGAATCATGCCAGTCAAAAAGCAGGCTTAAATCAGGCGATCTTAAACGTCGGCTGGCATCAAATAGAAGTCTGCATTAGTTACAAAGCGCACAAAGAAGGTAAAGCAGTTTTTAAAGTGGCTCCCCATTACACCAGTCAGGAGTGCGCCCAGTGCGGCTACACTCACCCAGACAACCGTAAGACTCAGTCAAAGTTTCAATGCGGTCAATGTGAACATGCTGACAATGCCGATCAAAACGCATCGATGGTGATCAAGAAAAGAGCAATCAGGTTAATTAAGGACACTGGAACGGTGTTGTCAGAGAAAGGGGTTCTAATGCCGTTCTCTGATACTGGGCGTGGAGGAAAGCGTCAGACTAACAAAGCGAAAAGCAATGTTAGCCGCATCCAAAGAAGCGTCAAAAAAGAAAAAATAGCAGCCTAGCTGTTGTTTTGGAAGCTCGTTGCTTTAGCGGCGAGTAGTTCACGGACGACTGGTATGGGATGTTCCTTCACCAGTCAATACTCAGATGCTTATCTCTTGTCCGAAGAGATGGCTTATTTCTTAAAAAATGCTCGAATAATGCTTTGAATGATCTGCCGCGTAAAGCTTGAACCGAGTGTGCGCGCAGCCGATTTCATCAAGGCTTCGGATGGGCTTTCACGGGACGCGGGTGCACGTTTAGTAGCGGTAGTGCGCTGTTGTTTGGCCAGTGCCTGATCACGCTTCTCTTGGGCTTTTCTTTCAAGTTCTAGCGCTTTTTGTTTTTCTGCTTCTTCTTGCTCACGCTGTGCGTTTTGTTGTTCAAGCGCGCGCTGTTTGTCGATCAAGGCTTTAGCGGTTTCACGCTGAGTCACGGTTTCGTAAACAGCCTTCAACGGAGATTTGTCTAAAATCTCTTGTCGGCGCGTGTCATCCAAAGGTCCAATTTGTGAGCCCGGTGGCGCAACCAACGTGCGTTCCACCATGGTGGGCACACCTTTGCGATCCAGCGTTGAAATGAGCGCTTCACCGACGCCTAGCTCAGAAATGACGGTTTCTGTATTGAAGTTTGGGTTATCCCGGAAAGTTTGCGCCGCCGCTTTAAGCGCTTTGCGGTCTTGTGGCGTAAAGGCACGCAATGCATGTTGCACCCGATTTCCCAGCTGTCCGAGGACTTCATTGGGGACGTCATCCGGGTACTGCGACACAAAGAAGACACCAACACCGCGAGAGCGAATCAGACGCACAATTTGTGTGATGGTCTCGACCAATGCTTTGGGTGCCTTGTTAAAGAGCAAGTGCGCTTCGTCAAAGAAAAACACCAGCAGTGGTTTGTCTGCATCGCCACGCTCCGGCAGCTTTTGCATCAAAGTGGACAGCATCCAGAGTAGGAAAGTGGCATAAATCCGTGGCGAATGAAACAAGGTGGTGGCATCGAGCACGTTCACCACACCACGTCCAGAATAGTCATGCTGAATTAGATGTTGAATCTGAAAACTGGGTTCCGCAAAAAACACATCACCACCGGCTTGCTCCAAAACCAATAAGCGTCTCAAGATGGCTGTGGTGGTGGCTGTGGCGATGCGACCATATCGACGTTCAAGCTCATTGGCGTGATCTCCAATCCAGTTGAGCATGGCCCGTAGATCTTCCAATGACACTAAAGGCAGAGACTGATTTTCTGCAACTTTAAAAGCAATCTGTAAAACACCTTCCTGTGTTTCATTTAACTCCAGAAGGTTTGCAAGTAACGTGGCGCCCATTTCGGTCACAGTCGTTCTGACGGGCAAGCCTTTCTCACCATAGACATCCCAAAATGCCGTTGGACACCCCTCGAAACTAGGCATTTCCATGCCGATGAACTCAATGCGCTCATCAATTTTTTTGTTAGAAACACCTGCTGCGGCAATGCCGCTCAGATCGCCTTTAACGTCTGCACTAAAGACAGGCACGCCCATTTTGGAAAAAGATTCCATCATCATTTGCATGGTGACGGTTTTACCGGTTCCGGTCGCACCTGTGATGAGGCCGTGACGGTTTGCCATGCCAGCATTGAGATACACAGGATGTTCACCAGTACCACCGAGCAGGATATCGTTTTCTTTCATTGTCTGTTTTAAATGAGAAGTGCAGAGGTCTGATCTGTCTAGTCAGGCTTTCAGTTTGGACGTTTATGTGGTTTAAATAACTTTTTCACTCAACTTAACAATTAAACGTCAACCTGCCATTGTGACAAATATATGCATAGAATTTCAAAAAGGAGATGTACAAAACTGAGATTTTTTGGGTTTGGGCGATTTTATGCGACGGTTTGATCATCGTTCGATGACGTGTGTGTTTGTAGCGTGTTTGTAAGGCTTCTGAGTTTTTTAGTATCCACATCATCTTTGACGATATGCGCCTTGGCGTACGAGTGCGTCGTACACTTTTTGCGTTTCGTCCAAATTGATCGGGAGTTTTAGATGTCATTCGAAGATTTAAGTGCACGTTATGGGATGAGTGCGGCTCACAGTGAAGTGGTTCAGGCGTGTGAACTCGTGAAGCCGTGTAAAACACTGGATATGGGCTGCTCAAACGGTCGCAATGCTTTGTACATGGCGCAACGAGGTTTTGAGGTGACGGGTGTAGATCGCAATGCGCAAGCCATTGAGATGTTGCGTCAAATCGCCGTTCAAGAAGGTTTTGAGGATCTACAAGCCCTTGTGTACGACATTAACGAAGCCAATCTGGGCGACGACTTTGATTTAATCGTTTGTACCGTGACGTTGATGTTCCTGGAGCCATCCAACGTGAGCGCCGTGTTGCAGGACATGCAAGCTAAAACACGACCCGGTGGCTACAATCTCATCGTGTGTGCCATGGATACGGCGGAGAATCCATGTCCGATGGGTTTTCCCTTTACATTGGGTTCAGGTGAACTTAAAGAAGCTTATGAAGGCTGGGAATTCATCAAATACAATGAAGACCTTGGCACGATGCACAATGGGGCACGTCTGCAGTTTGCAACCATGCTGGCCCGTAAGCCTGAATAAATGCGTCTGCCGTTTATCGTTCATCTTTTCATCAGTGAGTAAGCATCATGTCTGCGCGCGCCTAACTTGCGTAGGCACGATGATGGTGTAGATTTTTACTTCAATTTTTTGCAAATTTTTTTCTAGATTTGCTTAATCATATGATGATAAAATGCATGAAATTTAAATGAAAATTCAGGCAAATGACTTTTACTTTTCAAACTTCACAATCTTTGCGTGGCGGGGTTTTGCACTTAGCAAACCAGATCAAACCCGGTCGCGTTTATCGGCGTGAGGATCTAGCGCATCACTCCACAGCTGTCGATAGACATCTACGTGAATTGGTTGCGTGTGGTCGATTAAGGAAACTCGCGCAGGGGATTTATCACTCGCCTAAATCATCTGCGTTCGGACTCCTGCCTCCTGCAGATAATGAGGTTGTGAGGAGTTTTTTGCGGGATGAAAATTTTCTGGTGTTTTCGCCATCTGCCTATAACAGTGTGGGCTTGGGTACAACACAGTTGTATAACCGAACTTTGGTCTATAACCATAAACGCCATGGAATTTTCGCATTTGGTAATCGACGGTTTGACTTTCGTATAAAACCACGCTTTCCTAAAAAGCTAACACCCGAATTTTTGCTTGTTGATTTACTAAACAATTTAGATGAATTGGCGGAAGATCGTGAAGCTATATTGCATAGGGCGCAAATAAAACTTTCGTCTTTTGATGCAGCTCGTCTTCGACAAGCAGTCAAAAATTACGGCAGCATGGTGACACGCAAGCGTTTTCAGGAGTGGTCGTTTGGCTGAGTTTTTACATGATCATCGGGATTTCGATGATCTACTCATGTTGGTTGCTGATGATCACAATATCGATCCCATGTTGGTCGAAAAAGATTACTGGATTATGCACTGCCTGTGGGGGCTTAGATTTCAGGGATTTCAGTTCGAATTAAAAGGTGGAGCCTCATTATCAAAGGGATATGGCGTGATCCATCGGTTTTCAGAAGATATTGATATTCGAATTGAACCGCCCGAAGGTATAGATATAAAAATAGGCCGTAATCATGACAAGCTAGTGCATATAAATTCGCGGCGCACTTACTATGAGAGCCTAGCTAAACGAATTGACATTCCAGGGATTGTCAGCGTAGAGCGTGATGTTGAATTTGATGACGGTAAAATGCGTAGTGCCGGTATCCGGTTAGTTTACAAACCTCGTTTGCCGACTCTTGTTGGTGTAAGGGACGGAGTTTTACTAGAATCCGGATTTGACGATACAGCACCGAATCGTCCAATAACGATTTCATCATAGGCATTAGATTTCGCATTGGATCGAGGTGTTAATGTAATTGACAACCGTGCAATGGATGTACCTTGTTATCTACCAACGTATACCTTTGTTGAGAAGTTACAGACTATCTCTACCAAGTATCGTCAGTTGGATAAATTTAAGATATTTCCAGCTAATTTTTTACGGCATTATTACGATGTGTATTGCTTACTTGAATTGGAAGAGATTCAAGAATTTTTGCAGACACCTGCTTATCAGGCACGTAAGGCGCAACGCTTTCGAGTCAGTGATGAACAAGTTATTGCTCGCAATCCAGCGTTTACCTTAAATAATGGGGAGCAACGTGACCGTTTCGTTGGTGAATATATGAAGACTAAGGATCTTTATTATCGAGGGCAACCTGATTTTGAAGCTTTGTTGGCTCGTATACACCAATATATGGATATCTTGTGAAATGATAGTCTGGGCTCAATAAAATTGGCAGCACAAGTGCCAGAATACTATTTAGTCTCCAAACTTTTCATTTTCCGCATAGATTAAAAAATACCAGGGTCAGAAGTTCATCAAATACAATGAAGATCTTGGCACGATGCACAACGGGGCACGTTTGCAGTTTGCAACCATGCTGGCCCGTAAGCCTGAATAAATGCGTCTGCCGTTAATCGTTCATCTTTTTATCAGTGAGTCATCATCATGTCTGCGCGTGTGTTTGTCGCCTGCAATTTTCCTTCGCAAGTTTTAGAGCCTTTTCAGACACAGTTCGACACAACGTACAACGACACTGGTCGGGTGTTAACGACTGATGAATTGATTGCAGGGGCGCAAGGCGTAGAGGCTTTGGTGGTCACAGCAACTGACCGACTGGATGCGAGTGTAGTGGCGCGCTTGCCTGAATCGATACGAGTTGTTGGGACTTATTCGGTTGGGCAAGAACATTTGGATGTGGAAGCGTTGGGTGCACGAGGAATTGCCGTGTTCAGCACGCCTGATGTGTTGGACGATTCTTGCGCGGATGTGGCGATGTTGCTGATGCTAGGGGCGGCTAGGCGTGCACTTGAAGGGATTGAGCTTTTGCGAAGTGGGCAGTGGACAGGTTGGAGTCCTAGACAACAGATTGGGCACGATGTTTGGGGGCGCCGTTTAGGTATTTTAGGGATGGGACGTATCGGTCGGGCGATTGCACAGCGTGCTCGTGGATTCGGTATGACCATCCATTATCACAACCGAAATAGGCTAGATCCTCAGTTGGAACTCGGAGCGCAATACCATGCAACCACCCATGGAATGGCTGCACAGAGTGATTTTTTTTGTGTCGCATGCCCCTCAACACCCGCCACTCGTCGAATGGTCAATGCCGATCTGATTGCGCATTTACCGCCACAAGCCATCGTTTGCAATATTGCCCGAGGTGACATTATCTGCGATGAGTCTTTGGTGCAGGCACTTGAATCAGGGCATGTCGCTGCTGCGGGGCTCGATGTGTTTGATGGTGAACCTAATGTGCATCCTGCTTATCGTGCCTTGCCTAATGTGTTTGCGTTACCCCATATCGGGAGCAGCACCTGGGGAACCCGACTGGCGATGGCCGACCGGATGTGCCAGAACCTCAAATGGTTTTTTGAAGGTCAGACTTCAGAAGACCGATTGATCTGAATTTGATGGTGTTGTGAGCTTGGGTTCAGGCTGATCTGCTTGTAAGATCTGACGTAGGTTGGCAGGTTGTCCGCCGCTAGTCAATGCTGCTTCAAACCCTTGAAGTTTTGCACGCGTGGTTTCGGGTAAGTTAGGGTGTTTGAGTAGGGTTTTTAAGAGTGCAGGCGTAGCTGCCAGTTCCAAACATAGGGAGCGCGAAATAAAGAGCAGCAGTACGACTAGGCAGGCGCTACTGAGCATAAAGCCCAGCATCCAAACGCCGAACATGCCATCATCAGGATCTAAGTAACCTTGTGCGACTACTTGATACAGCAAATACAAAAGTGGCAACATCAGTAAGACAGTCCACCAACTTTTTGTTAAAACAAACCAAGTGGCAGGCATGTGACGTCTGAGCCAGATTCGAGTTTGTTTGCGAACGGGCGAACTAGTCATGAGTCGTGGCTCCGGATTCAGTGGATGATGCGGGTGTGTTTTCTGTGACATCAGTTGTTTGTGCAGGCTTTGTTTGCAGTTCGCGCATACAAATATCCAGACTGGCAGTGGCATCGTCACGAATTTGTTGCTGCTCTTCAACCGACTGCTTGTTGTGAATGGCATCGAGCTGTTTCGTGGCCTTGGCATAGCAAGGGCTGACGTAACTTAAATCGAAGCGTCGATCGGTGCTGATGTACTGTAAATCAATCGTGGCATTGCGGGCTTGCCACAGTCCAAAGACATGGCGTGAACCATTATCGTGCTCAGGCTCACCGGCTGGTTGTGAAGCGGTGTAATGGCGATCCAAATCATTTGCCATGGCTTGTAGGCCGACGATGTCTCCACGCGATTTTGCGAAGGTGAGTAAAACCGCGGCTACGACGTCTTGTTCGCTGCAAATCAAAGCAAGCCCTAAGAGGCCAGGAATTCCCGTGGCACTGAGCATTTTGGGGCCAGCAGACCAGGCATATCCCCCAAACACAGCGTACGTGTCGTCATCGCCATCTTTGGGGAATTGACTTTGTGCGTAGGTACAAGATGTTTGTCCAATGATCCATCCAAAGGGGGCAGCTAAATCCTGTTTGCCAGATTCTGGAAGTCCAGTTTCAATATGATCTGTGACGAGACGGGCGTCAGGCGAGGCGGGTGCACGCGCTTGCAGTTCGCTAAATCCAGAATAAGCCGTGATGAGTAAATAAATCATCACACCAAACCAAGATAAGGCCGCTAGTGCGGATAGACCCGATAGCAAGGCGACGAGTGAACGTCCTAGTCGTTTGCGAATAGCTGCCATGCGTGGGGCTCCAGTATGAATGAATCCAGAAAAGCTGGGAAATGTAAGCGATTAGGAGTTTTATCTTAGAGAGTTTGTTTGATTGGTCAATCTGCGCAGATGATCGGGCGCTTGCGCTGTATATTAACAGGGTCAGCAGATCGACCCAGTTGTACCTGTTGCGTTTGATGTGGACTTAAATTTTGAGTGTTTATTCGATGGATATCGATTTCAATCCTGCTGATACGTTTGTGTTCACTCCCTTGGATCCTGCGAGTATTGAAGCGGGCGTTTGTTTTTCAGCTTACTTTGATGAGCTTCAGACTTTATTGGAAGCTGGGTTTGATCCTGAAAAAAGTGTTTCAGCTCATCCTGAAGACTTGACGCCACCTAATGGTTTACTGTTGGTGGCCCGAAGCTTTGGAATTGCAATGGGGTGTGGCGCGATTAAAATAGTGCGTGACTCTTCATTGACCTATGGTGAAATTAAACGCATGTGGGTGGCAAAAGAAGCGCGTGGGCTGCAAGTTGGTCAGCGACTTCTGACCGGGTTAGAGGCATTTGCGAGACAGTGTGGATTACAAACTGTTCGTTTAGACACGCACCACGCACTGAAAGCTGCCCGGGCTCTTTATGAAAAAAATGGGTACGTGGAAATTGCCCCTTATAACGACAATCCTTATGCACAGCATTGGTATGAAAAATCTTTATAAGGGGTTTAAATACGGAATTAAACCAGTCCTGCTTTGTCCAGACCAAGGAGTTTGTCAGATGAGCCAGGAACGGGTTGAAAGGCTACACCCAAGCGATTCCAGCCATTAATGGCGACAATTAAAAAGGTCAGTGCCGTTAGATCTTCTTCAGAGAACTCTTTCAACATCGATTGATACTGAGCATCAGACACCCCTTCGGCGGGTAGTCGAGTCAAGGTCTCCGTCCACTGAAGTGCAGCACGCTCTTTGTCATTAAATAAGGGGGATTCATGCCAGATGGCAACGTGATGCAGGCGCAGTTCACGCTCCCCTTTGAGTTTGGCTTCTTTGACGTGCATGTCAACACAAAACGCGCAACCATTGATTTGAGAAGCGCGTAGCGTCACCAGCTCTTTAATGCCCTTGAGTGCAGGTTTTTGACCGACAGCTTCGTTAAAGGCCAGATATTGTTTGTAGAGCTCGGGTTCGAGTGTGTAGTAGGGCAGGCGTGCCATGGTAGTTACTCCGATGATGTGTTCGATCACAGTCCGTCAGTTTTGAACGGAATTGTTTTAGCCACAGCATAACGGTGGATACGGGCATCACCTGCCAATACCAATACTCGGGTGAGGGCAGTTCGCTTGCTTAAAAATAAACCCAAGCAAATGCAATCAGCATGGTGATAATCGTAATGGGAATGCCGGATCGACCAAATTCTCGTGCGGTGATGATGACGCCATTGGCTTTGGCTTGCTCAACCGCGATGATGCCTGACAGACTCCCAAAAATCACCGCATTGGATGAGAACCCGGTGGCCATAGAGATCGAAGCCGTTAAAAGAGCCGCTTGCTCACGGACAGGATCAATAAAGGGCGAAATCAGCATCATGGTGGCGCTGTTACCAATGATGTCGCTGATGACAGCCGTAATCGGAAATGCCTGTAGGGCAGAGTTCAGATTGATTCCAATCCCTTGCAACCAGTCCATTGCGACCGTGAGATCGCCTGTTTCAGAAATGGCTTTGTTCACCACAAAAAGCCCCATGAGCATGAGTAACAAGTTGGCATCGACGTTCTGAAGCAGATTGTGTGATGAGATTTTGCGGTTCAGTAAAAGTAAGGTGCCTGCACTTAAAGCAATGAGGACGTGAGGCCAATCGGTCCAAACAAAGGCAGCAATGACGGCGACGGTAACTAAGACTGCTTTGATGGTTTCAACTCGGTTAAAGGGTGCTGGCGCTTCGTTGGCAGTACTTTCTTGGAGGGTGGTTCCAGAAGAGTCGGCCGTGGGTGTGAGTGTCCAGTGATTTTTGTAGAACAACACGAGAACGCCCCAAATCACAAAGAGACTGATTATTGAAGGTAGGAGTGTGATAGATGAAAACTCTGGAAAGGAAGCGTGTGTTGTTTCGGCCAGAATAATGTTGCGTGGGCTTCCGATCAATGTCATGGTGGAACCAATGTTGGATGCAAAACAGCAAGCCAGTAGGTAGGGGATTGGGTTTTGTTGTCGGGCGATCGTGATTGCACATAAAACCGGAATCATGGCAACCATGACCACGTCATTGGTGAGCAAGGCGGATAAACCTGCACTGACCAGAATCATGAGTCCAAGTAGGATGTTTGGACTCACCTGCATGATACCCAGCTTATGAGCGGTCCATCGATAAAACCCACCTTCGTGAAATGAAGCTGAGACGAGCATCAAACCAAATAATGTTCCGATGGTTCCGAAATTAATCGCATCCCATGCGGCTTGTGGATGGATTTGTCCCCCGATCATCAACGCCATGGCGCCCATAACAGCAGTGCCTGTCCGATCGACATTAAGCCAGGGTAGATGTCCAAGCATCATGCCTAAATAAACGAGTAAGAAAATAAAAAGCGTGAAATCCATGCGAAGAGATACCGGTGGGTCAGTCAAGGGCGTGCTGCACAGGCTGGTGAATGACGTGATTGAAACAATCCCAATAAATCAAATTTATTGGGGTGAGTTTACGCCAAATGTTTTGTGGGCGTTTTTCAACGGATAGAAACTGAACAATGAATTCTTTTTAAGAAAATCAATTTATCAGCTTTTGTTAGGGGGGATAAGTTAGGTTGAGAGAGTTTTTAACTGCTTCAGAATATAAGGTTTTTTTGAATTCTTGAGGTTTCAGTGTGATGATTTTTAAAATACATCATATTGATAAATAAGTGTTTTTTATGAGTTTTCCTTGGTTTTCCTTGGTTTTGTGAGGGTTTTATGTTAACTTTTCCACAGATGTTCAATGATTGGAGTGATTCAGTTTAGTCATTGGATCGAATGAGTGGGACATAAAAATTGATTTTGCTAGATGTGTGAAACGGGTATTTGGATAAAACCTAACCGTATTCTCATTGATTTGGTGAAATGATTTTGTATCGGACGGCGATGACGTCCGGGAAGTGGCAGAACTTTCGCAATCATCTTTAATAAGGAGTGGGTACATGCACTTTACCCCGAGAGAAACAGACAAACTGATGATCCACATGCTTGCGCGTGTCGCGTTGGACCGCAAAAGCCGGGGTCTGAAATTAAACCATCCGGAAACCGTAGCTGTGATTTCGGCTGCCGCGCTTGAAGGCGCACGTGAAGGTAAAACACTTGAGCAAGTCATGGAACTCGCCCGTCACGTTCTCACCGCTGAGGACGTGATGGACGGCGTGGTCGATATGATTCCTTATGTTCAGGTTGAAGCAGTCTTTACCGACGGCAGCCGTCTGATCACGGTTCACAATCCGATTTCTTAAGCGAGGAACAACATGGCTGATACGCAAAATCAGGTGCCCGTTGGTGGCATCATTTTCGGAGATGGCGACATTGAAATCAATGCCGGCTATCCCGTGACTGAATTGAAAGTCCGTAATACAGGTGATCGTCCAATCCAAGTTGGCTCGCATTTTCATTTTTTTGAAGTCAATGCCGCATTGGAGTTTGATCGTGAAAAAGCATTTGGCTTGCGACTGAACATTCCAGCAACGACTGCAGTTCGTTTTGAGGCGGGTGATGAGCGCACTGTGTCGCTTGTACCGATTCAGGGTAAGCAACGCGTTCATGGCTTCAATGGCCTGGTGGATGGCTGGGTCGGTGATGAAACATCACATGACTATCGTCCACGGTTGAGCGATGCAATGGATCGCGTCAATCGCCTAGGCTTTAAAAACAAACCTGAAGATGCGCCTGCTGCAGACAGTGCACCTGCTGCATCCGCGGCCGCACCTGCTGCACCGAAAGCTACGAAGTAAAGGAAAGCGACCATGGCAAATATGACTAGAAAGCAGTACGCGGACCTGTATGGTCCGACGACCGGCGACAAGATTCGTCTTGGCGACACCAACTTGTTTGTTGAAATTGAAAAAGACTTACGCGTCTACGGTGAAGAAGCCGTTTACGGTGGTGGTAAAACACTGCGCGACGGGATGGGCTATGACAATGAGCTCACCAACGCAGCTGGTTCACCTGATTTGGTGATCACCAACGTGACCATCATTGACGGTGTGCAAGGTGTGATCAAAGCGGACGTCGGTATTAAAGATGGCTTGATTTGTGCAATTGGTAAGGCTGGTAACCCAGCCACCATGCCAGGTGTGACCCCAGGTTTGGCTCTGGGGCCAGGCTGTGACGCTATTTCTGGCGAACACATGATTCTGACAGCGGGTGGAATTGATGCTCACGTGCACTTCATTTCTCCACAACAAGCGGAAGCCGCACTGAGTAACGGTGTGACCACCTTGTTTGGTGGTGGGATCGGCCCCACTGATGGCACAAACGGAACCACAATTACACCCGGAACGTGGAACATCGAAATGATGCTGCGTTCGTTTGAAAATTGGCCTGTGAATGCAGGTGTGCTCGGTAAAGGGAACTGTTCCGGTGAAGCCCCTGTGATTGAACAACTTCACGCCGGTGCAATGGGTCTGAAGATTCACGAAGACTGGGGCTCCACAGCCGCAGCCATCCGCAACACACTGCGTATTGCCGATCGTTACGACGTGCAAGTTGCGATTCACACTGACACCTTGAATGAAGGTGGTTTTGTGGAAAACACGATCGCTGCGTTTGAAGGTCGTACCATTCACACCTATCACACAGAAGGTGCTGGTGGCGGTCACGCACCGGACATTATCCGAGTTGCAGGTCAGGCCAACGTTTTGCCTAGCTCCACCAACCCAACCTTGCCATTTGGTGTGAACTCGCAGGCTGAGTTGTTTGACATGACCATGATTTGTCACAACTTGAACCCCAAGATCCCAACCGACGTGGCATTTGCTGAAAGTCGCGTGCGTGTGGAAACTATTGCCGCTGAAAACGTGCTGCATGACATGGGTGCGATTTCGATTCTGTCCAGTGACAGTCAGGCCATGGGTCGTGTCGGTGAAAACTGGGCGCGAACCGTCCAGACTGCGGATCTCATGAAAGCCCGTATGGGTGCGTATGAAGGCGATACATCTGGCAATGACAACGAGCGTGTGTTGCGCTTTGTGTCCAAAGTCACGATCAACCCCGCGATTGCTCAGGGTGTGAGCCACGTGATTGGTTCGATTGAAGTTGGCAAGATGGCTGACTTGGTGCTGTGGGAGCCTGCGTTTTTTGGCGCTAAACCAAAAATGGTCATCAAGGGCGGTATGGTCTCATGGTCCTTAATGGGTGATCCCAACGCATCATTGCCGACACCGCAGCCTGTGATTTATCGTCCGATGTTTGGAACAATGGGCTCAGCTGTCAGTAAAACTCGTGTGACCTTTACGTCGCGTGCTGCCTTTAACGATGGCATCGTGGATCGTTATGGTCTGCAGTCTCAGGTGGTGCCAGTTTATGGCGCACGTACAGCCACTAAACACTCGATGGTTCGCAACAGTTGCTTGCCAATTATCGAGGTGAATCCAGAAACCTTTGCGGTCACGGTCAATGGCAAACATGCCACGATCCAGCCGGCCGATAAAGTTTCTCTGGGTCAACTGTACTTCTTTACCTGATGCGACTCTAAGCCATCAGACAGGGCTTGTCTTAATCGGCAAGCCCTGGTTTTATGCAAAAAATAGAAATCGCGTCTTAAACGACGCAAATCGAAACGAGAGAATTAATCAAAATGCGACTGATCGATGTGCTATGGGTCGGATTGGGGGGGGGACTGGGCTCCTTACTGCGTTGGCAGCTTGGCAAGTTCATTGAAAAACTGAATCCAACACAGTTCCGTTACGGCACCTTTGTGATCAACGTCACCGGTGCATTTGTCATTGCTTATCTGTCGACTGCCTATGCCATTGAATGGCATCAGCGTTACGGCGACATGATGGCTGCATTCATCCTAACAGGCGTCCTGGGTGGTTACACCACTTTCAGTTCGATGCAGTTAGATGCTGTGCAAATGTCTCAGAAAGGGCGCCATGGCCTGGCAGTGACTTATCTTGTGACATCCGTGGGCTTTGGCTTGTTGGCCGCAGCTGCTGGTGTTTCACTGGCCTTGTGATCGGAGACTGAAATGCTGACGAATGCTTTATTTGTATTTTTTGGCGGTGCGATCGGCGCCATGATCCGTGAAGGCTTCATGTTAATGATTCCGCACGTCAGAGGCGATTTTCCGCTGGATATTTTTGTAGCCAATATCTTGGCTGCGTTTTTACTCGGACTGGCGACGAAACTTAAGCAACTAAGTAGAGTCTCAGATCAGTTCGTACTTTTTGTTGGCACCGGTGTTATGGGCGGCATGTCGACGTTTTCATCTTACGTGTATGGTGCATACTCAGAGATGATGACCACCGGTGATTTATGGTGGGGCGTCCTCTACGTGATCGCAAGCTTGGTGCTTGGATACTTTGCTACATTGCTGGGACTGTACCTTGTGCGTGGGTCGGCTCGGCAGGTTTAAATTGAATACATGGAAAAACAGATGATTTTGATTAATAAGATTCTGGGCAACGTGAGTGACCCGGTCTGGCAAGAGAAACTCAAAACTGCTAAGCGCGATACTTTGCTTTTGGAGCAATGGGAGGCCCCTAAAAATCGATTGCGTAAAGCCAGTGATGAGGGTTATGAACTTGCGATTGCTTTGTCACGTGATGAACATCTTCATGACGGTGATGTGCTGCATTTTGATGAAGAACGCAATATTATCGTCGTCGCCAAAGTGGCTCTTAAAGAAGTGCTGGTGATTGAGTTGCAAGGCCTTGAATCCTTGACGCCTCAAGAAATTCTGCGCTCTTGCTTTGAATTGGGACACGGTCTGGGTAACCAGCACTGGCCAGCAGTGATCAAAGGCACAATCGTTTATGTGCCTCTTTCAGTTGACCAGAAAGTGATGGCGTCTGTGATGCGCACGCATGCGTTTGAGCACGTCAAAACGTATTTTGCACCGGGCGAAGAAATCGCTGCCAAATTGGATGCCAATGAAGTGCGTCTATTGTTTGCAGGTGCTGATGCAGTGCCACACCATCACCATAACCATGGTCATGGACACAGCCACTCTCATGATCACTCCCACGGTCATTCTCATGGACACTCGCATGGTGATGGACACCACCATCATCACGACCATGACCATGATGGACACACGCACTAATGGGGACGAAGACTGTGAGATCAGCAACTTCACCACAAGCCTCGGCAAGCCTGACTCGAATCGGGCGCTTGCTGCAGTTTTCTGATTCCACGCTCCCGGTGGGTTCATTCGCATTCTCGAATGGTCTGGAGTCTGCGATTCAGACAGGTGTGGTGAAAGATACGCCGAGTCTGAAAGAGTTTGTGGATTTGGTCGTGCGCCAAGGTGCGCGCATGGATGGCATCGCGCTGTTACATGCACACCGCGCGGTGATGCAAGGAAACTACGAAGGTGTGCTGGCAGCAGATCAAGCTTTGTGGCGTCGCCGTGTCGGTGAAGAGCAGCAAATGATGATTACCCGCATGGGTAAGAAATTGGCTGAATTGACCTTGAGAATCACGGATTCAGAGTTCATGACCCAATGGCTGGATGATATTAAAGCCGACAAGACGCCGGGCTGCTATCCAGTTGGGCAGGGCGTTGCACTGGCAAATTTTGGGGCGAGTGAGCAAGAAGCATTTGTGTTGCATCAGTATGGCATTGCCTCCATGGTGCTGAGTGCGGCGCTTCGTCTGATGCGGGTGGATCACAATGACACGCAAACCATCCTCTTTGAAATTCAAGAACGTCTAGATGAAGATTACGAGGCTGTGCGCGAGAAGTCATTGGAAGACATGTCTGTGTTTGCACCAATCTTTGATGTGTTAGTTGCGCATCATACAAAAACACATGTTCGCTTGTTTATGAATTAAAGCGCTGGTTGTGAAAGTTACCCACCGATTGAAAGGCCGTTGATTGAAAACAACGCACTGATAGTAAAAGGATTTTAAGATGAAAAAGATTACACGAATTGGTATTGGTGGCCCAGTGGGTTCCGGTAAAACCGCCGTCATTGAAACCATTACCCCTTTGTTGATTGAGCGTGGTGTTAGACCCCTCATCATCACCAATGACGTCGTGACTACAGAAGACGCCAAACAAGTGCGTCGTACCTTGAACGGTATTTTGGTGGAAGAGAAAATCGTCGGTGTGGAAACAGGCGCATGCCCCCACACAGCTGTGCGTGAAGACCCTTCCATGAATATCGCAGCGGTTGAGGAACTGGAAGCGAAGTACCCCGATAGCGATGTCATTTTTATTGAGTCCGGTGGTGACAACCTCACACTGACATTTAGCCCAGCTTTGGCTGACTTCTACATCTATGTGATTGACGTAGCTGGTGGCGACAAGATTCCACGCAAGAATGGTGCAGGCGTGTGTCAGTCCGATATTCTCGTG
This sequence comes from Orrella sp. 11846, assembly GCF_048820935.1. Lineage (NCBI taxonomy): Bacteria > Pseudomonadati > Pseudomonadota > Betaproteobacteria > Burkholderiales > Alcaligenaceae > Orrella > Orrella sp. 11846. Next base: position 3,176 of record NZ_JBMERD010000023.1, on the reverse strand, counting down.
ATCAACAAAACGGACCTCGCACCTTACGTGGATGCCGATCTGGGTGTCATGGATCGTGACTCTAAGCTCATGCGCGGCAAAAAACCCTTTGTCTTTACCAACTGCAAGACCGGTGAAGGGATTGAAGAGCTGATCGAGTTGATTATGGACATGGCGCTCTTTGACTTTGAAGCAGAGCAGACCGCTTCAGCTTAATGGGAATGTGATGAACTTACATCCTGAACTGCTCAAGATTGATGCTTATCCGGAGCTGCAACCCTATAAGACGCAACCGCGTCAGATGCAGGCTGCAGCCCGTGGCAAGGTTGGTGAGTTGCGACTCGGGTTTTCGATGAAAAACGGGCGCTCCATCCTGGATGACCTGTATCGCGTAGCCCCATTGCTGGTTCAGCAGGCGCTGTACTGGGATGAGGCCATGCCGGAACTACCCATCTGTTCGATTATTTCAGTGGGTGGCGGGATCTTGCAGGGTGACCGCTATACGATTGAAATCACCGTCCGAGAAAACGCTTGTGCTCAAGTCAATTCGCAGGGGTTTAACCGAATCCAGCGTATGGATGCGAACTACGCTTCTCAGTATCAGCGACTGGTGGCGGAATCCGGGGCTTATCTTGAATATGCACCTGACTTCACCACGCCTTACAGAGATTCTCGGTTTGTGAATCACACCGATTTAATCGTTGCACCAGACGCAACCGTCCTGTATGGCGAAATGATGATGTCAGGGCGTAAGCATCACCATGCGGATGAACGATTTGGCTTTGATCTGTTGTCGATGTCGGTCAACGTCATGCGTCCTGATGGTCAATCACTCTTTGAAGAAAAAGTCCTGATTGAGAAGAACGATGAAACGGTGAATTTTGCCAGTGTCATGAAGGACTATGACGCATTTGCCAACATCATGTGTTTGACCACACCGGAAATTGCACAACGCATCTTAGATGCGTATGAACCTGTGTTTGATGAAGATTTTCCGCGTGCTGTCAGTGGCGTTTCAAAGCTGCCCAATGAGGCAGGTTTGATGCTTAGAGTCGCAGGCGTTGAAACCTATGACGTCAGAGCACAAGTCAGACGATTCTGGCAACTCGTTCGAGAAAACGCACGTAATCGCACGCTGCCAGATTATTTGTGGTGGCGATAACTATCTGGGCTGTACAGTCAGAGAATTGGAGAGAAACGGACCATGAGTACTCAAAACAATAACTTTGTTGCACTTTGCCTGCGCGGTACCAGTCAGGTGTTTTTTCAGAATAACTTACTGACCGGCGTGCTGTTTTTTGCAGCCATCTTTGCTGCCTCATATGAGTCAGGTGTTTGGGCCACCAGTATCGGTGCGTTGATCGGGGTTGTGATTGCGACCCTAACAGCGTATGTCCTGAACGTGGATGATGAGTCTTTAAATACAGGGCTTTTTGGGTTTAACGGTGTTTTGGTGGGTGTCGCATTGCCAACCTTCCTGTCCGCAACGCCCTCGCTTTGGTTTTACATCATCATAGGTAGTGCCATCAGTACCGTGGTGACCGCCGCTTTCAGCTCAACCATTACCAAGATCTGGAAAATTCCCGGTTCAACTGGACCCTTTGTGTTGACCGCCTGGTTGTTGGTGGCGGGTGCTTATGCATTTGGTGATCTGAATCTGATTAGTGAGAAGGCAGTTTTACCGACGGACTACACCAATGGTCTGATCGATATCCCTTCAGCCTATGAACTGGTGCAGATCTTCTTCCGTAACATCGGTCAGGTGTTTTTGTTGGGGAGCACCATTAGTGGTGTATTGGTTTTAATCGGTATTTTTGTAGCATCCGTGCCCGCTGGCATTGCAGCGGTACTGGGTTCGATCATTGCCATGGCTGTATCCATTGGTCTGGGTGCCAATGCAGAAACAATCTCTGCAGGTCTCTTTGGCTTTAGTCCGGTATTGACCGCAATCGCTGTGGGGGTTGTTTTCTTAAAAACCTCGATGCGAGTTGCGCTTTATGCGGGTTTGGCGACCATTGCCACAGTTTTTGTGCAAGCGGCCATGGATAGTTTGATGCTGCCTGTGGGTCTGCCATCCTTTACAGCGCCGTACGTGTTGACGATGTACTTGTTTATCGCGCCAGGTCGTTTGGCTGCACCGCATCCACACAGACCCATCCACTCGGATGAGAACTTGGCGACTACTGACTAACCAAAGTTGGCTGTATCCACTCAGTTTCTGATCATGGCAGCACAGATAGTCATGGTCAGAAACTGAGTCAGTCAGACTGAATCAGTCAGCAAAATAGGTAAGATCTGGAAAAAGCAACAAGCAACAAGCAAAAAGCAAAAAAACCAACCCCCCCCCCCCCCCCCAGAAAACTAAATAACTAAGCAATCAATAAACTAAAACTAAAAAATAAAATTCAAAGTAAAAACCAACAAAACAAATCGCCCGCCTTGGTCTGAATCCGAGGCGGGCGATTTGTTTGAACTGATTGATTTGCTTTATATGTCAGTCTGCTTCGTATTAATCTGTATTCGTATCACCGTGGTGATGGTGGTGGTGATCATGACCGTCGACAAGGTCAGGTGAAGGCACAATATGAAGATGACCCATACGTACGCCACGCTGCGTGAGGATCTCATCGGCCAGTGCTTGCACTTGTCCGATGGTGCCTTTGAGGATCACCACTTCTAAGCATTCATTGTGAGATGCATGTACGTGTAAAGTCGCTACTGACAAATCATGGTGCTCGTGCTGTAACTCCGTGAGACGTTTTGAGAGTTCACGCGTTTCGTGTTCGTACACACAGCTCAGTGTTGCATAACAAAACGCAGACGGATCCTGAAGTGTTGTTTCATCAGATTGCGCATTTCGTAAGATGTCACGAATGGCTTCAGAACGACTGGTGTAGCCGCGTTTCCTAATATGCTCGTCCAGACTGGCCAGTTGCGAGTCTTCAATTGTGATTGTGATTCTTTCCATGTCTGAATTTATACCACGTGGGCTGAATAAAATTGAAGTGCTGTACCAGGACTGAAACGGTCATAACGCTTATTTTTGCTTATTTCAATTTCTGTTGTTGATTTATGGAAACTCTGAATAACTCCGTGTGACCTATGTGAGGCGTCACGGTATGATCTGGATGTCGCCTTTTATCAATGAGTGATCACGTCATGAGCCAGTTGAGTTTTTCTGATTTTGAGCACAGTAC
>NZ_JBMERD010000022.1:0-31758 GCF_048820935.1 Orrella sp. 11846 | reverse complement strand
CGTCGCTCTAACCAACTGAGCTAATGCGCCATGTACTGCAACGGAAAAGAACTATAACATCTTTTTAGAAACTCTGCTTGATCGCCAGCTTTGTGCTGATTCTTTTGGGTTTGGTGTTGTTTTATTTCATATAACGCCTGCTTGGTGCAGAGTTTGAATGTCTTTTTCGTTCAGTCCGAGTCCTTGAAGGATGTCGAGTGTGTGTGCACCTGCTTTTTCTGCCATGGGGCGTGCCTGAGCCGGTGTGCGACTGAATTTTGGGGAGGGTGCAGGATGAATCGCTCCGTTGGTTTGTGTGAATCCGTGACGCTCGGTGTGGTGCGCGAACTGTTGCGCCTCTTCAAAACTAAGTACGGGAGCCACGCAAGCGTCACTGCCTTGAAAACGTGCCCACCATTCATCTCGAGTGCGGGTGAGGAATAGGGTGGTTAGCTTTTTTGTGAGTAATGGCCAACGAGCTGTATCCCATTGATCATCAAAATCGGGATCAGTTAGATCAAGAATGTCGCGAAATGCCTGATAAAACTGAGGCTCAATGGCGCCGACCGAAATAAACTTGCCATCAGCACATGCATAGCAGGCATAAAAATGTGCGGCGCCATCCAACAGGTTGGATTGGCGTTCTGGATTCCATCGTCCATTTGCCATCATGCCGTGGTAGGGCGTGACGAGTGTTGAGGTGGCATCACTAATGGCAGCATCAATCACCTGTCCTTGACCACTCTTCGAGCGTTCCAACAAAGCACATACGATACCGAACGCCAGTGACATGGCGCCAGCACCGAGATCGCCTACAACATGCAAGGGTGGAGTGGGAGGACGATCTTTGTATCCCATAGCGTGTAAGGCGCCCGTGATGGCAATGTAGTTGAGATCATGGCCGGCCGTCTGTGCCAGAGGTCCAGTTTGACCCCAACCGGTCATACGCCCATAAACAAGCGCTGGATTGGCTTCTAAACAAACTTCGGGCCCATAACCCAATCGCTCCATTACGCCTGGACGATAGCCTTCAATAAGCACGTCAGTGTTTTGAATGAGTTTCATCACAACATCGTGTGCACCGGTTGCCTTGATGTTCATGCTAATCGTGCGTCGTCCACGCTCGACAATCGTGCGACCTGTCCCAGAGAAAGCAGCAGAATGCCTGTCTATTCGAATGACTTCAGCCCCCATGTCGGCCAGCATCATTGCACAAAACGGACCAGGGCCCAATCCTGCAAACTCTAATACTTTGTAACCAGTTAGTGGGCCAGCCATGTGTTGTCTCCATTGAATTGTTTATGGAATTCATGTTCCGTTTTGTCGATGAGTATGGCAAAGGTTAGCGTAAATCCTACGTGTTCGTTTTCTCTTAGTGATGACCGGGTTCTTGTTTGTCCGATAGCAAATATAGTTTTCAGCTTCATGTTTAAGCTTAAAAGTGACGTCATGCTGACAAAATGAATCATGCTCAGTAGCTCGAAACCGCTTGAACTAGAGCACGGTCATTGTGTTGTTTTAGCGCTTACACTCAAAAACAGTTGTTGGTGATTGTGACAAGATGAATCAATTCACACATAAAGGAAGAGACATGATTGTTGGAGATTTGGTTGCTAAATTTTTGAAGGCTACAAAGGTCGATACGGTGTTCGCCATCATCTCGGTGCATAACATCCCAATCATGGATGGGATCGCGCGTGAAGGTGGAATCAATGTCGTCATGACCCGTGGAGAAATGGGCGCTAGCCATATGGCTGACGGATTTGCTCGTATCGCCGGAAATTTGGGTGTGTTGATTACGAGCACAGGACCGGGTGCGGCCAACGCGGTTTCAGGCCTATTGGAAGCGAGCTTTGCGGGCACGCCGTTGTTGCACATTACGGGTCAGGTCCCTTCACAGTACCTTGAACGTGATACAGGGACGACGCATGGTGTGAAAGATCAGCTGGGCATGATGCAAAGTGTTTGTAAGACAGCCTATCGTGTCCGCACAGCACAAGAAGCGTGGGGTGTTCTCACGCGCGCAGCACAAGAAGCAATGACAGCTCCCCAAGGACCTGTGAGTGTCGAGATCCCAATCGATATCCAAAAAACACTTTGTGATGAGCCTCAGATTGATGATGTTGAGCATTTGCTAAATCTAGTGCAAACACCTGCACCGGCCCCAGCGCCAGCAGCTTTCTCACGCTTGGTCGATATGGTGAGCCAAGCCAAACGTCCGATGTTGTGGGTTGGTAATGGTGGCATCGACTGTGGCGATGTTCTCAAAGAGTTTCTGGATTTGGGTTTTGGGATGGTCAGCAGCTGGTCTGCCCGTGGCATTGTGCCGGAAGACCATCCGATGACCCTAGGCGCATTCAATGGGTCCGGCAGCAAGGAGATCGAGGATTTTTACGGCACCGTCGATTTGATGATTGTCGTGGGTTCACGTTTGCGAGGCCAAGAAACAATTGATCAGTCTGTGAAACTCCCTGCAAGACGGATTCAGATTGATCTGGATCCTGCCGCAGAAGGGCGAAGCTACTCCAGTGAGCTGTTCGTGCAGGGCGATAGTCGTGCAACGCTTTTAGCTTTATTGGAAGAAATCAAAGGCCGGATTCAGATTGATGAGCAGTTTGCGACTGAATTTTCTGATCTGAAGTCGCGAGCCCGAGAGAAATACAAAAAGACACTGGGTCCATACAAAGATTTTGCCCAAGCGTTGCGCGCAGCCACACCCAAAGATTCGCTTTGGGTTCGGGATATTACTGTTGCTAACTCCACTTGGGGACATCGTCTCTATGAAATGTATACGCCTCGCTCAGCAGCGCACCCTGTGGGCGCAGGTATTGGTCAAGGTTTACCACTGGCCATTGGTGCCGCTTTTGCATCCAAAGGGCGAGACACTGTTTTGTTATCCGGCGATGCAGGTTTCATGCTGAATGTGTGCGAATTGTGGACCGCTAAGCAAGAGAATCTGAACCTTCTGATGGTAGTGATGAATGATTCGGGCTATGGAGTGATTAAACATATGCAAGATGCGGCCTACGGCGGGCGCAGAGTTTATGGTGACCTAGAAGCACCGAATTTTGAGCAGTTGGCCAAGTGCGTGGATGCCCATTATGAGTGTGTGACAACAGCTGATGGATTTGCACAAGCCGTGCGCAATGCGGTTTCTCTGTCAGGGTTGCGCCTAGTGGAGGTGGATATGCGTGCCATTGGTGAAGCCCCTGCGTACTATCCTTACGCAAAACTAGAGCCTTAACAGAGCCATCACAAGCCACGACGTTGAACGTGAGACCCATGCCATTGCATTAGTCGGTTTGACGTTCGATAAAAACTAAAAGAGGAGATTTGATATGACAAGTTGGAACAGTCGAGCTTTTGATGAGCTGATGGCAATCCGTGCTTGTCCGGATACGCTCGACGATGAGATTTCTGTCAGGGGTGCCGATCCGTTTTACCGCTCACCTTTGCGAATGGGCGAGGCGATCACCGCTGTAGTTGCGGCAACCGGCGTTGCGATTAACGATATTTGGGCGTTGCGTGGACATCCTCGACAGAAGATTGCGGTCAGCTTGCCTGAAGCAGCGGCTTCGTTACGAACAGTAATTTATACCCAGTCGCGCAATGAAGATGGAACGTGCAGCACCGTGCCACTGCCGCCGGACCGAGCGCATGTCATGCAGCTTTGTCGACCTTATCGCACGCGTGACGGACGTTGGTTTACACCCCACTTTAGTCTGGACCTAGGCGCAAAGGTGCTCAAAGTGTTGGGCTGTGACGATACGGTTGAGTCTGTGTCTGAAGCAGTTGCACGTTGGGATGCTGAGGATCTGGAAGAAGCCATTGCGCAGGCGGGTGCCTGTGGTGGAGTGGTTCGCACGCGAGACGAATGGTTGGCGCATCCACATGGTGCCTATCTGGCAAGTCGTGCGGCTGTACAGCTCACCCGTGTGGGTGAATCTGAGCCAGAAGCTTTTTATCCAGGTGATCGTCCGTTGTCTGGGGTAAGAGTGTTGGATCTGACCCGGATTGTTGCGGGGCCGATAGTGAGTCGGGGTTTGGTTGAGCATGGTGCCGATGTCCTGATGGTGACTTCTCAGGATTTGTTGCAAGCTCCTGAGCATCTGCGTGACACAAGTCCTGGTAAGCGCAGCTGTTTTCTGGACCTTAAAACCCCACAAGGTGTTGCTGAATTGACAAGGTTGGTCCAAGAGGCCGATGTCGTAGTCAACAGCTTTCGACCGGGGGCGTTGGATGCACTAGGCTTTGGGACAAAAGATTTGGTGCGCATGCGTCCTGGCATTGTGGTGGTGAACGTCAGTTGCTACGGTTATGATGGGCCTTTCGCAAAACGCCGCGGGTGGGAGCAGATTGCACAGACTGTAACAGGGCTCAGTGACGCGCATGGTATGGCCTTGGAAGGTTCGCCGCAAATTATCACACCCTTAGTCTGTGACTTTACGACAGGTTGTTTAGGCACTTACGGTGCTTTGCTGGCATTAGGACGACGGGCGCGTGAGGGTGGAAGTTGGCAGGTCGAAGTTTCGCTTTGTCGTTCGGCTATGTTTGTACAAGAGCAAGGTTTATTGGCTGAGTTTGATGACGCCCCAGAGGAGTTGACGACTGAGCAGTTGTCACGCCGTCAGGTTCCAATGCATAGTGATGAACATGGGGATTTGATGATGTTGGGGCCTGTATTGGAGTTGTCACAGACACCCTCAGACTGGGGTCAAAGTCTGCCGCGGTTGGGTGAGCATGATCCCGTTTGGTTGGCGCGTTGATTTTGAGGTGAACCGGTGGTGAGCGAGTCAAAGGACTTTCGTCATCAGACGGCTAAATTATGTACCTAATCACTCAGTACACGTTTAGCCGTCTGACCTTGAAATGCTTGGGCGTCATTAGCTTTTGAATTTCTCTGGGAAAGCTTGGATAAGGCCTTGTGTCAGCGCATCGGCCAACAGCATCATATGTGCCTCTGCCTTGCCATATTCTTCGATCCCGTTGGCATAGTCACCATTTAATAGCGCAGTGGCATACACCAAGGTGGTGTCGAAGTGTCCTTAGAGCATGTCGCGGACCATCTCTTGGGGCCAGTTTGGATTGGCTTGTGCCAGGAAGTCGGCGATTTCCTGTGCATTTTCATAGGCACCAGCAATGGCTTTTTCGGCTGCAGGACCATCATTGGCCTTGGCCGCTTGAACAACTTCGACTGCAGCGCCAATGTGCTCTTGCAGTAATTTACCTAAAGCATCACCCGCTTGTTCACCATAGAACGGTTTGATTGCATTGCCAATGTCGAGCTGGTTTTGCATAAGTCGATTGGCAGTGGCATCAAATGCTGCAGAGTCTTGTGCAAAAGCGGTGACAGCTGCGTAAGTCCATTCCATGTGTTGAGCCCAGAGATCACGCATCGCGTTCTTTAAGGCCAATCCTTGGGGACCTGCTTGGATCACAATTTCAGCACCATGTGAAACGCCATTGTGTGCAAAGACAGTGGAGGGTGCCAAGACTGGAACGAATAAAGCGGCGCTAAAAAGGGTGTTGAGGACCAGTTTGCGGGCGAAGTGTGAACGTTGTTGTGTGCGAGACATGAGTATGCTCCAAATAGGTAAGTCAGAAATAATCTGGTGGTTTATGTGTCCAGTTTTTGGCTGGCTTACCCATTGGATGCAGTGGGGTTCAATTCTGTTTCAAAGTTTTGAAGGTTTTTTGATAAAACAATTTTTATTTTTTCAACGTATTGTTTTTGTTGATTTTTTGTTTGTCTTATTGGCTTTTTGCAGGTTTTGATTGCTCAAGACGTTCAAAAAACCCTTGAACAATTCGATCGCGGCGCGCACCGTCAAACGCATGCACACCGTCCATATGCTGTTCAAAGGGTTCTCGTAGTTGAGTTTGTAGTAATTTCTTCGCACGCATAAAACGGACCCGAACAGTTGCTTGTGGAATTTCCAGGAGTGCTGCAACTTCCTCATAAGAAAGCTCTTCAACCCCGTTCAACATAAAAACGGTCCGATACATCTGAGGCAGCGTATCAATCTGCATTTCGAGCTCTTCACGCAACTGGGCTTGCCAGAGCTCGTCATCAGGTCTTGATGCTGTGCTGTGAGCAGGGGTGGCGTGTTCTTCTGACATGTGTTCAAAAGCCTCGAGATCTGTGTCTGTCAATTGGATGACTGATTGGCGTGATTTGTTTCGACGGGCAATCATCAGGGATTCATTGATGGCGATTCTGATGAACCAGGTTGAAGGGCGGGATTGTCCACGAAACTCACCCAAATTCTGAAACACTTTCTACCAGGCTTCTTGGACCGCGTCCTACGCTTCCATGTCATCAATCAGGATGCTGCGCGCGGTTCTGAATAAGGTTTGGTTATAACGTCGCATGAGTTGCTCAAATGCCGCAAGATCACCTTGGGCTGCTTGTTGCATGAGCGCGTGGTCCTGATCGATCATAGTGCTTGCAGTTTCAGTCATTCTTATTTGCCTGTTGGTCTAGTTTGATGTTTTTGGCTGATGTGTTCTTTAGAACTTATAAAGTATTTTGAGGATTAAAGTGTCAATATCACTACATGTCAACGATCATTTGCGCTTCACATTGCATTCGGTATGATGGCGCTGCCTAAATAGTCGTTTGTTTGCTTGCTTGTTCGTTTTTTCAATAGAAGGATTTGTCATGTCAGCTCGAATTATTGTTGCCGCACTTCCAGATGAGCTAAATCACACGCCGATTCCTTTTGATATTCCGGTCATTTATACCGGTGTCGGTAAATTGAATGCTGCGTATGCGCTCATGCAAGGGATCGCAAAGTATCAGCCTAAAGAAATTATTAACTTTGGAACGGTGGGACGAGTGTCTCGTCAAGTCTCAGGCTTAGTCGAAGTGGCAGATGTGATTCAGCGTGACATGGATGCTCAACCATTATGCGCCCGCGGTGTGACGCCTTATGACGAGACCTTGAATCGCTTTTCCTCTAGTTTTGAAGGGGTACGTTGCGCCACTGGTGACAGTTTTGTTCGTGAGACAGATGAGTGGTTAGTGGCGCAAGGTGTCGATGTGGTGGATATGGAGCTTTTTGCGCTGGCGTTTATTTGCCAGAAATACAACATCCCATGGCGTTCATTCAAATTCATTACAGATGATACTGACAGTCAGTCTGGTGAAGATTGGCAAAGTCGAGTTCACCATGGGCGTGAGTTGTTTCTGACAAAATTAGCTAGTTTGTTATAAGTTCAACGCATTTCGAACATTTCCTGATGAAACTGGGTTTGTCGAAGACCTCGAGCTCGAAGATCTTGACGCAGTTTTTGGGCAAATTGGTTGGGACCACAGAACCAGATGTCGTGTGGATCATTCAAAGCAGCTTCGGGCGCAATCAAGTCCTGGATGGTTAGCCTTTGTTGTTGACTGGCATCGTGAATATTGAGTGTGACAAATGGCAAGCTGTCACACAAAGATTGCACCAGTTTTACAAATGGGTCCGTTTGCGCATTGCGGACACTGTAATGGAGCGTAATAGGTTTGTTCTCTTGAAGAGAGTGGTTTGTGGCCAAACTTTCTAACCAAGCTAGAAATGGCGTGATGCCGATACCCGCAGCCACCCAGATTTGCTGCGCGTCTTCGCGACCATGACGGTAATCTAACTGACCATAGGGACCTTCGATACGAACCGCTTGTCCGATTTGAAGACGTTGTCGCAAGCCCTTGGTGTAGTCGCCCAGTGCTTTGATTTCAAACACCAACTGAGTTTGGGTCTCGTGCTCTGATGTTTGTATCTGGCGTGTGCCGCTGATCGTAAATGGATGCGCACCTTCGTGTGTATCGAAACGTAAAAATGCAAATTGGCCCGGTGTGTGGCCAGGCCATTGTGGGCCGGGATCACAGACAAGCTCTAATACATTGTCAGCAGGTTGTGACATCTCGAGGATGTGTCCAGCGTGTTGGTGTGTAGCCCCGATACGTTGTGTTAGAGCAATCACCGCGCTGGCAGTCCCAATGACTAGAAGGACTAAAGTGACCCAACCGCTTGGCCCTGCCCAGTAAACAGCAGGCATCAGACCCAGGGTATGAAAGACAAGCACCAGATAAATGACTGGCATGATTTTGTGGAGTAGGCGCCATTGACGATAAGGAATCCGCTTGTATAGCGTGATGGCGAGCATAATGAGGAGTGCGTAGATAGCCCATTCACCCATGTCTTTGGCGATGGATTTGTACTCAAGCATCCAAGCCAGTGGCGGCGGTTTCACTGATTTACCAACTTTGCCTATCAAGCTTTGTATCGGACCACTACCCAGCTTTAACAGCCAATGTGCCAGAGCAAACACGATGGCTAGAATGCCGCCCCATTTGTGGAGAGCAAAGATCTTATCCATGCCGCCGACTGACTTTTCTAGCCAAACTGGGCGAGTCGCTAAAAACATCATGAATGACATGAAACCAAATGCGAGTAACCCACTTAGATACAGCGCATGTTGTCGCACGACCCAAATGATCTCACCGCTGACGGGATGCAAAATTAAGGCATCCCAAGCCCAGGTTAATACAATGAGCCCAGTGAAGCTCAATAAAATATTTCTGATGCTCATGGCGTTTCACACAATACAAAGATATTGTTTTTGTTCTTAGGTTTGCTTGCGACAGATGTCAGTACTGCCGCAAGCTGATTGATACTTTAAGGGGTTTAGTCATTATCGTAGTCAACATAGACCACGCTGCCTTCACGTGGTTCTATGTATAGTTTGACTTTGCGTTGGGCTTCATCGCGTGCTTTGACTTTATAGCCGTAGTGTTTGCGTTTGATCTCACGAATTTGTAGTTTGTGACTGGCTTCTAATTTGTCTTGCACTTCACGCATAGTTACCCAATGCCCTTGTGTACCTGATGTCAAGGCAGGCTGTCCTGCAGCGGTCTTGTTCTGAGCAAATGTTGGGACTGAAAGTGTGGCTGCAGACAATGCGAGCAGACTTGTTGCAAGAAGCCGTGTGGGTTTACGAAAAAACTGTGTCATACGAGTACCTTCATTGTGGATTAGTTCGTTTTTGTGCAGCAACAAAACACCGCACAGATTGTCTCGCCTGCCTTCTTAGATCGATAGGTTTTGAGGCGATTGACGCTATTGTGACAAGGTGTCCATGAATGAACGATGAAACATTTGTTCATAATCTGTTCATGTGAATTTGATTAAAAGTGGATTGAAGCGTGCGATTCGACTGATTTTCAGGTTTGCTAAAGGCCAATGAATGGCATGTATGGCCTTTTTAAATAGATTTCAAAAATATGAACATCCAGCGAATGCCAAATGTGAGTGTGCGAACGATGGGCTACCGACTGATTTTGATGCTGGTGTTGTTGATGGCTGGTCTTAACTTATCTTATGGTCATACCGGTCATACCAAAGAACATCACCAAGCCAGAGCTGCTGTTGAAGCCGGTTTGATTTTGCCCCTAAAAGAAGTTTTGTTGCGGATTGCAACGCAGTATCCAGGTGAAATGGTTTCGGTGAAATACAAACAAGATGATGGGCGGTATGACTATAAGCTCAAATGGTTACAACCGTCTGGTGCGCTGATTCAGATTCGTGTGGATGCCAAAACAGGTGATCTAATGGAAGTGAAAGGACGAAACATTGAATAGCGCAACAAAGCTTGTCGGTAATTTTCAGTTCTGTTTTTTATTCAAGGATGCACGGTGTGCGAGTCTTAATTGCGGAAGATGATGCCGTATTGGCTGCACAGATAAAAGACGCTGTGAGCCAAGCTGGTTATGCCGTTGATGTAGCGAGTGACGGAGAACAAGCCTGTTATCAGGGCGAAGTCGAAAACTACGATGTGATCATCTTAGATTTGGGTTTGCCTTTGCTGGATGGCTTATCAGTGCTCGCTCGTTGGCGTCGAGCTGGGCGAACCATGCCAGTGCTGATTTTAACGGCTCGGGATAGTTGGCATGACAAAGTCATTGGCATGGATGCAGGTGCAGATGATTATCTGACTAAGCCGTTTCATATGGAAGAACTGCTGGCTCGTCTTCGGGCATTGCTAAGACGTACCAGTGTGCACACGACTGCTCAGTGGATATCAGGTCCAATCGTCTTGGATACGAGTCAAGCAAGAGTGACCGTGCATGGTCAACCCCTAACACTGACCGCGCATGAGTTTCGAGTGTTGGCTGTTTTAATGCAACACGCAGGTCAGGTTGTGAGTCGTAGTGATTTGATCGAGCATGTTTATGCGCAGGACTTTGATCGCGATTCCAACACAATCGATGTGTTCATCGCCAGATTGCGTAAGAAACTACCTCCCGACTCCATTGAAACCGTTCGTGGTATGGGGTATCGCTTGCAAGCTTTATCGTGATATGGGTCATTTGACTGCACGTTGGTGGAATTCGTTACATGCGCGTTTGCTGATTGGGACGCTCTTGGGCATTGTGGCTTCTGTACTGATTGCAGGTTGGGTGCTCTCAGAGGTGTTTACACAAACCATGAGTGAGCAACTTGCCCGTGAAGTCCGTGTCCACTTAAATGAGTTGGCGGCTGGTTTGAATATTGATGCTTCAGGCGTGGCGACATTCGAAAATGAGCCCGCCGATCCTCGAATGCAAAGACCGTTTTCAGGTTTGTACTGGCAGATTGACCAGATTCATGCAGATGGTTCAGTTGAAACTGGTGTGTTTCAATCAAGATCACTCTGGGATGAAGTTCTAAACTTTTCGCAAGCACAACCTCAAAAGGGACAGCAAGGGCTTTGGCTTTTATCTGGCCCAAAAGCGCAAACTTTGGTTGTTCAGACTCAAGTGGTGACACCAGCGCAGGGTGAGGGTACTTGGCGACTGATTGTGGCCACAGATCACGAATCGTTACGTAAACCTCAGCAACGTTTTGAGCGTCTACTGATTATTTCTTTAGGTCTCATTGGTCTTGTGACCGTTATAGCCGTGTGGGTGCAGCTAAGTATTGCTTTAAAGCCTTTGCGGCGTTTGAGACAGAGCCTTCAGGCGGCTCAAACCGGCTCAGCGAGACGTATCGAAGGTATGTTTCCTGCTGAGATTCAACCGTTGACAGATGACTTTAATGCGGTGCTTGAAACAGGTGAACAAATTATTCAATCGGCTCGCACGCAAGCAGGCAATCTTGCGCATGCGCTTAAAACTCCTTTAACCGTGATGACGAATGCCAGTCGCAATGACCAGAGTGAACTGGGGCGGTTGGTCTTTGAGCAAACAGATATTGCACGTCGTCAGATTGACCACCATCTGGCACGCGCACGAGCGATCGCAGCGGCTCGTATGCCGGGTGTGGCAACTGAGGTGGTGCCTGAAATCAATAAGCTTGTGCATACATTGGATCGACTCTATGCATCCAAGGCATTGCAGTGGCATGTGGATGCGCAAAAACAGGATCTGCTGTTTCAGGGGGATCGACAAGACTTTCTGGAAATGATGGGTAATGTACTGGACAATGCCTGTCAGTGGACTGACCGTGATGTTTGGATTGAGGTCACGCAGGTGGGCTCTGAAACAATGTCGCAGTTACAAATTGTTGTTCAGGATAATGGGCCAGGTTTGACTGCTGCCCAATGTGAAATGATGTTTGAACGGGGCGTCAGACTGGATGAGCGTGCACCTGGCAGTGGTTTGGGTTTGGCGATTGTTCGTGATTTAGCCCATGCTTATGCAGGACAAGCCGGTGCGCAACGTTCTGAGTACGGTGGTCTGAAGGTGGTGCTGATTCTGCCAGGCATTGTGGCCTTAAAATGAACTCCTAAATGTGGGTGCGCAATTAACGTTAGGCCAGATCTTTGCAGGAGTTAAATCAATGGCAATTGAATGTACACACTGTGGCGTGAAGCTGGCGGACAAGGCAGTGTTTTGTCATTGGTGTAAAACACCTGTTCCCAGAGTGATTGAGCAAGATCCAACCAAAAGATTACGTTGGCTGAAGCTTTGGAGTTATGTATTTTTACCGTTGTTCTGTGTGCTCTTTGGGCTGCTCGCAGTACAGAATCAAATGCCATGGCTCTGGGCCTCGTTGGCAGCTCTGTTCAGTGGGGTAACAGCCCTGGGCTTGCACCAACACAAGCGTTGGGGATGGACTTTGAATTGGGCGATGGTTACTGCAGTTGGGCTGACTCTGGCGGGTGTGTTGGCGTTTGATGACTCCGGTCGCTTTGTTAATAAGTTGTTTTTGACAGTGCCGATGATGGGGTTTCTGTGGTTCTGGCCCAATTATGTTTACTGGCGTAAACGCTCAGTTTTGTTTACTTAGGCAACTATATTGCATATGAAAACGGCAGTGCGGATTGCCCTAGGGATTTGTTGGACTTTTGTTTAGCTACCCATTGTGTTGTGGGGCGTGTTTGCGCTGTGGTATCACGCTGCATCATCTTGATGCTTCACGGCTTAGCCTGTAGTTCTGAAGTCTGGGTCAATGTTGTTCTAATCGTTGCGTGAGCGGGCAGTACGCTGGGTTCATATCGCCAAAGTACTGGAAATGGAACTTAAACCAGATGATGGTTGTCATGATTATGTGAAGTCTTGCAGGTTGGAATTTTAAAAGCTGTTGTGACGGACTTAATGTCTGGCTTGCGCAGATTTTGATCTAACTACATGGCTCTAGCCATATGGCCTGCTGAGTATTTAAACGACAATGCGTGGAGATTTTTGATGTTTTTGAAATTGAGACAGCGAAAGATAGCAATCTGGAGTGTTTTGTTATTGTTGGGAAGTCTGCCTCATGTTCTGATGGCCAAAAATTCGAAATCGACTTCTGTGCCACGTGACCAGTTTATTGCAGGGCTACACGAATTTATAGAGATTCCAGCGTTTGACGCGGGGATGAAAGCCAAGCTTGACACAGGGGCGACCACATCGTCGATGAGTGCAGGCGATATTGAGCGCTTTGAAAAAGACGGTCAACCTTGGGTTCGGTTTCGTCTTTTGGCCAAAGGTTACGAAGATCAATGGCATGAATTACCTGTTGCGCGAGTTTCACGCATCAAACGCCGTGCAGAAGAAGGGCCAGGACACTCGGGTCTTGGATATAGTGAGCGACCTGTCGTGGAGCTACCAATACGACTCGGGTCACACGAGCAAACGATTCAGGTTGGCCTAACAGATCGTTCACGCTTTCTCTATCCTTTTTTGTTAGGTGCCAGCGGATTAAAAAGTTTTGGTGTCATTGTGGATCCAAGTGCCAGCTATCTTCTAGGTAAAAAGCCTAGCAAAAACTGAATTTAAACAGTAGAAAAAATACTTATGGAAACACGCACCGTACATTGGCTTGCCTTAATTATTCTATTGACGTTGAGTGGTGCTTTATTGACGGCACATCAGATTTTTGTGCTGAAACTGCCCCTGACGCAAAGTGAAAGCGATACGCTTTGGAATATTGATGCAAAAGTTACGTTTATACCGACACGGGATTACGCGCTTAAAGTGCAAATGAAAGCACCGCCACTACGCGAGCGCTTTGTACCTTTGAACGAAAGCTTTGTCTCACCGGATTATGGTGTGAGCGTTGACACCGTCGATGGCAATCGGATGATTACCTGGGCTAAACGCAAGGCAAGTGGCCCTCAAACTTTGTTTTATCGTCTGACCATCAATGATCGGTATGGTGATTCCGAGTCACCTGAAGAAGGACCCGTTTATCGCGAGGCGATTGAGACAGTTGCACCAGAAAAAGTGGCGGTTGATGCGTTGTTAGGTGCGATTCGATCGAATTCGGCAGACGTGGATACCTTTGTGGGTGAAGCGATTCAGCGCCTCAATCAGAATCAGAATGAACATGTTCGGGTTTTGCTGGGCCCCGAGGCTGATTTGACACAAAAGATCGATGTGTTGGAAGTTCTGTTGTCGCAAGCGCACATCCCCATTGAGCGCGTGCATGTCCTCGTCTTGGATGAAAGCAGAAACGCCCAGATGACGCAATTGATTCGTACTTTCAATGGACAAAAGTGGCTTTATTTCAATCCGCAAACGGGTGCCCGAGGTTTGGCTAATAATCAATTGATCTGGTGGTTTGGTGATGAGCCTTTGGTCACGGTTGAAGGGGGTCGTCAGGCACAGGTCGAGTTCGCTGTGAATCACAGTGCCATCAATGCCATGCGGCTTGGTCAGACGGTGCAGCCCGATAACTCTGTGGCGCAGTTTCTTGGGTTTTCTTTATATGGTTTGCCCTTGACGGATCAGATGGTCTACAAGCTAATCGTCATGATTCCTCTAGGTGTGTTGTTGGTTTTGTTACTTAGAAATCTGATCGGCATTCAGACTTTAGGCACATTTACGCCGGTTTTAATTGGCATGGCATTTCGTGAAACCGGTCTCGGAATGGGAATCCTGTACTTTACAGTCATCACATTTGCCGGTTTGATGCTCAGGTCTTATCTGGATTATTTGAAATTACAGCTATTGCCCCGTTTGTCGGTGGTTTTAACATTTGTGGTGATCTTGATGGCGTCGATTAGTTTGATTAGCCACAAACTGGACCTGTCTTATGGATTGTCTGTTTCGTTATTCCCGATGGTGATTTTGACCATGACGATTGAGCGCTTGTCGATTGCCTGGGATGAACGAGGTGGCCATGCCGCTGTGAAATTAGGCATCATTACATTGGTGGCGGCCGCAGGGGCATTCTGGATCATGAGTCAGCCTGAACTCCAGTATTTTGTTTTCACTTTCCCGGGTACGTTGCTCATGATGATGGCCGTCATGTTGTTGATGGGACGCTATCGAGGTTATCGCCTGACAGAACTGTTCCGGTTTCGCGCGATGATCAAGGACTAATTTATGGTTGGTTTATTGAAAACCTGGCGCGATTTACGTCGAAAAGGTGTGATGGGCATTAATCAACGTAATGCGGATTACATTTTGAAATACAACCAGCGTCAATTTTTTCCACTGGTCGATAACAAGGTGCTTACTAAAGAGCGCGCGCGGGCCCGAGGCATTCATGTGCCACAAGCCTATGCGGTTGTTCGCACAGAACGAGAAATCGCCAAGATATTTGAAATCATTGACGCGCATGATGATTTTGTGATTAAGCCTGCGCATGGTGCAGCAGGCGAAGGCATTGTCGTAATTTCAGATCGGTTTGATGATCTTTATCGAACGGTTTCTGGACGGCTTTTGAGTCGAAATGATCTGTCGCATCATTTGTCGAATATCTTGACAGGTATGTACTCTCTGGGTGGAGCACCAGATCAAGCACTCATCGAGTATCGAGTCAAATCAGATCCTATCTTTGAGCGCATTAGTTATTCAGGCGTGCCAGATATCCGCATTATCGTGCTGCTCGGATATCCCGTTATGGCGATGGTGAGATTGCCCACGCAACAGTCGCAAGGCAAAGCGAACTTGCATCAAGGTGCGATTGGTGTGGGGATTGATCTTGCCAAAGGATGCACTTTGCAAGGGTCTTGGATGAATCGGCGAATTACCCATCATCCGGATACCCGAAACATGGTGGATGGTGTTGCTGTCAAGCACTGGGACGCGTTACTGCATCAAGCAGCAAGCTGCTATGAGATGTGCCATTTGGGTTATATCGGCGTTGATATGGTGTTAGACAAAGAACATGGGCCGATGATGCTCGAAGTCAATGCGCGTCCAGGATTAAATATCCAGATTGCCAATAATGCGGGTTTGGCGGCTCGTTGTTTGCAAGTTGAAGAACAGATCAGAATGCTTAAAAAACAAGGTGCTGAAGAAAATGTGCAAGACCGAGTTCGTTTTTCTCAAAGCCTGATGGATTGATTACACAGTCTAAGCTTTATAAAAATTACGTTTAAAGTCAATTTATTTTTAGGTAGTATGAGCTTTTGTTGAAAATGTAGTACCATGGCGTGATTACAAACACTAAGATGATTATAGTGGATACAAGCCTGTCACTGATACCGTTATAGTTTTGAGGCAGAAGAGCCCTCTGGTGAATAAATCTAGTGCGTTGTTAGCCGATCAGGTTTGTGTTTCATTTTGATTGCGTACGGGACACAAACGCCATGAACATGCAAGTTGCTGAGCCAACCCTTTTGAATCACATTGTTGACTACTGGAATGATCGAGCTGCGAGCTATAGCCATGAGAATCGGTTGGAGCTTGATTCCGAGCAACGCACTATTTGGACTGAAGTTCTACTTAAAAATGCGCCTGAAAAACCCTGTTTGAATGTACTGGACGTTGGAACTGGCCCTGGTTTTTTTGCCATTATTTTGGCGCTTGCAGGCCACAAAGTAACAAGCGTGGACGTTTGTGGAGAAATGATTGGCCGCGCCCGCCAAAATGCGCAAGCTTATGGAGTGGAGATTGATTTCTTGCAATCCGATGTGCATCAACTCGCTTTGGCTGAGAACTCGTTTGATCTGATTGTCTGTCGCAATGTGACCTGGACGCTAGAAAACCCAGAAGAGGCGTATGCGCATTGGTATGAGCTGTTGAATCCTGAAGGACGCTTACTTGTCTTTGACGCAAATTGGTATATGCATTTGTTTGATGCACAATTTGCGCAGGGTTTTAAGGAAGATCGAGCCAATACGGTGACGTTTGGGGTCGCCGATCATTACGAGGGAACCGATACGGTCGCCATGGAAGCCATTGCGCGACGTTTACCCCTGAGTTCAATTTTGCGTCCACAATGGGATTTGCAAACACTGTCCGCCATCGGCTTTCGCAAGTGTGTCGCAGACACCGAGATTTGGCAACAAGTCTGGAATGAAGAAGAAAAAATCAATGGTGCCTCAACGCCCATGTTCATGGTTGTTTCGCACAAGTGACAGGTAGATTGAATCAGTCAAAGAGCCATGTGAGGGGAGAAAAGTAATGCGTTTGCAGATGAGTTTTCGTTGGGTGGTGGTTTTATTTGCGTTGATCTGTTTAAGTCTGACCTTCAGAGTGGCGGCTGCGCCAACCGATCAGATTCTAGAGTACGGAAGTACGAAAGACATTCGCGACATAAATCCACATCTGTACAGTGGTGAGATGGCTGCTCAGAACATGGTGTTTGAGCCTCTGGTGCTGACAACTTCACAGGGGCTGGTGCCGCATTTGGCGAAGAGTTGGGAGATCTCCCCTGATGGTCGTACCTATACTTTCCACTTGCGTGATGATGTGACATTTACGGATGGTGAGCCGTTTGATGCACAGGCTGTGAAGAAAAACATCGATGCCGTCATTGATAATTACGAACGCCATGCTTGGCTGGAATTGGTTCGACAAATTGATGCGGTCAATGTGATTGATACACATACGGTTGAACTAAAGCTTAAAAATCCCTATTACCCGACGTTGACAGAATTAAGCCTGACACGGCCTTTTCGGTTTATCTCTCCAACGGCTTTCATAGAGGGTGCCACTAAAAATGGTGTCTCGAGCTATGCCGGAACAGGACCCTGGGTCTTAAAGAATCATCAGAGAAATCAAAGAGCGCAATTTGAACGTAATCCAAATTATTGGGGAGAATCGCCTGCACTAGCTGGGGTGAACTGGAATGTGATTCCTGATCGACAAACCTTGTTGTTGGCTTTGCAAAAGGGCGATATTCAATTGATTTTTGGGGCTGATGGCGACATGTTGAGCATGGATGCCTTTGAGGCTTTACAAGCCGATGGCAAGTTGCGCACAAAAATGAGTGATCCCATTGCGTCTCGCGCGATTGTGCTCAATAGTGCACGACCTGTGACGTCTGATGTGAATGTGCGCCGTGCGTTGTCGCATGCGGTGGATAAAGAAGGTATTGCACTGGGTGTGATGGGCGGCAGTGAAACCGTTGCGCAGACTTTGATGGCTCGTAATGTGCCTTACAGCGATGTAGATCAGCAGGAGTATGACTACGATCTGGAACTTGCGCAACAGATCCTAGAGGACTCCGGCTGGGTGCTGCCTGCTGGTCAAACCGTTCGACAAAAAGATGGGCAACTCTTGAGCTTGGTGTTTTCATATAACGTGGCCAATGCGGCAGAAAAAGACATCGCAGAGCTGATTCAAGATGATTTTAAAAAGATCGGTGTGAAGGTCGACTTGCTAGGTGAAGAAAAACAAGCCTATCTAGATCGACAGCGCACTGGCGACTTTGATTTGCAATATTCTTTGTCGTGGGGCACACCTTACGATCCAGCCTCGTTTGTGTCGTCTTTTCGGATTCCGGCACACGCCGATTATCAAGGCCAAAAAGGGCTACCGAACAAAGTTCAGCTCGATGCCATGATTGATGAGTTGCTCATCACACCCGATGAAGAAAAACGTAAGGCACTCTATGCCGAGCTCTTCAGTACTTTGGCGCAAGAAGCGGTCTACATTCCGCTGACGTACTCCAGAACGAAAGCTATCCACCAAAAAGCCCTGGAAAACGTGGGCTTTAATCCGTCGCAGTATGAAGTTCCATTTGAAAAAATGACGTTTTCAGCTTCAGGACATTGAGCGTCTACGACTGAGTTTTGGTGAGGGTAGTGATGCGTCACTATTTCATTGTGCGATTGCTGATGATGGTGCCACTGGTCATTTTGATCAGCTTTGTGGCGTTTGCCTTGTTGAGCTTGGCACCCTCGGATCCTGCTGAAGTGTCGTTGCGACTCAATGCGATTGTGCCAACACCCGAAGCGATTGCACTGATGAGGGTCGAACTCGGACTCGATCAGCCATTTTTAGTTCGTTATCTGGATTGGTTGTCTCGCATCGTGCATCTGGATTTTGGGATCTCCTTTTTAACGCGAACTCCCGTCCTCGATGAAATCTTACTGGCCTTGCCTGCGACGCTTTATTTGGCTGGTGTGACGCTGGTGTTGATTGTTGTCTTGTCGATGACGCTGGCGCTGCTGTGTGTTTTTAACCGACAGGGTTGGGTTGATTATTTGACGCGCGGCATTGTCTTTATCCTCACGGCAATTCCGAACTATTGGTTGGGTCTCTTACTGATCTGGCTTTTGGCTGTCCAGATGGGTTGGTTTCCCGTCAGTGGGATGACGCAATATCATTCTGTGATTCTGCCTGCATTGACTCTATCGATGGGCTACATCGGCACTTATGTGCGTTTGATTCGGGGCACGATGCTCAATCAACTCAATCAGCCCTATGTGTTTTATGCCAAAGCCCGCGGTTTGTCTGAACGCACAATCCTATTTCGGCATGTACTACCCAACTCCTTGCAGACCTCCTTGGTTGCCTTGGGGATGAGTATCCCCAAGCTCATTGCCGGAACGGTTGTGATTGAAAGTGTTTTTGCGTGGCCAGGAATTGGTCGCTTGTGTATTCAGGCAATTTTTGGGCGCGATTACCCCATGATTCAGGCATACATCCTGATGATGTCACTGTTGTTTCTGGGGTTTAATTTTTTGGCGGACTGGCTACAGCGCCGTTTGAATCCGCGGCTTGTCGGACTGTAAGGAGGGCTAGTTGATGTTTGCCAGAGCCCTGAACCTGCTGCGTCATGATTGGTTTTCTGCCCTGTGTCTTTTGATTGTGGTGGTAGTCATTCTGGCGGGCATCTTCGCACCATGGATTGCGCCCAACGACCCCATTGAAACCGCTATTCGACATCGATACCAAGGGGTAAGCGCCGCTTTTCCTTTTGGCACAGATCATCTTGGGCGTTGTGTGTTTTCACGGGTGTTGTTTGGGATTCGCACAACCGTCTTTTATGCCATCGCCGCCATGGCCATGACACTGATTCTAGGTTGCTTGGTGGGATTGGTGGCTGGCATGTCTGGCGGCAAGATCGATGAGTTTCTGATGCGCCTGTGCGATGTGCTGCTGTCGTTTCCGGCAGAAGTCATGATCTTGGCATTAGTCGGTGTGCTTGGTCCCGGTATTGGCAATATTTTGTTGGCGATCGTGGTGGTGAAGTGGGCTTGGTATGCTCGGATGGTTCGAGGTGCGGTCTTGCAGTACACGCAAACCAATTATGTGCGCTATGCACAAGTGATCGGTGCGCCTGCTTCTCATATTTTAAGACGCCATCTGTTGCCGATGACTGCGGCTGAAATCGCTTTGCTCGCTACCACAGATGTCGGTGCTGTGATCTTGATGATTTCGGCATTGTCTTTTTTAGGGCTCGGTGTACAGCCACCCACCCCGGAGTGGGGCAACATGCTCAATGAAGCTAAGAATGTGATGGTGTTGCATCCTGAGCTAATGTTGCCCGCAGGTTTGGCCATTGTTTTAGTTGTGGTGGCTTTTAATGGGGTGGGTGATTTTGTACGAGATCTTTTAGATACCTCAAAACGCCGTCATCAATCCGGTATGACGCCTTCAGATGACAGCAGGGGGATGCTCTCTTGACTGCGATCTTACGGCTACAAAATCTGTCGGTT
The DNA here is from genome assembly GCF_048820935.1 of Orrella sp. 11846. NCBI lineage: Bacteria > Pseudomonadati > Pseudomonadota > Betaproteobacteria > Burkholderiales > Alcaligenaceae > Orrella > Orrella sp. 11846. The sequence goes on along the minus strand of NZ_JBMERD010000022.1, from coordinate 11,493 downwards.
TGCTTGAAAGGCACACAGACTTCTAAAACGCTTTTATCCTCGATCACGCTCGATATCCAACGGCATCGGACACTAGGGGTTGTCGGTGAAAGCGGCAGCGGAAAAACCTTGTTGTCACATGCCATTCTGGGATTGCTGGACTCACAGTTACAAGTTAGTGGTGAAATCTGGTTTAACGATCAAAACTTATTGGCGAGTGAGCAAGTAGATCCCTGGGCAGATCTTCGGGGCAAAGTCATGAGTCTGATTGTCCAGAATCCGATGAGCGCGTTCGATCCGCGCCAGACTTTACGCACTCAGTTTATGCAGACCCTGCAGCTGCATTTTCCGTTATCACGCACGCAATGTGAGGACTTGGCGCACGATGTTTTGTTGAAGTGTCAGCTTGGATCGGATGCCATAACGTTGCTCAACCGATATCCTCATCAGTTAAGTGGTGGGCAGTTGCAGCGCATCATGATCGCGTTGGCACTGGCACATCAACCTCAAATTCTGATTGCAGATGAGCCAACGACAGCGCTTGATAGTGTGTCTCAGTATGAGATCGTACAGCTATTGAAAATATTGGCGCATGAACATGGCTTAACCCTGATTTTTGTGAGCCATGATTTAAACCTGTTGAAGCAGATTGCTGACGATGTCGTGGTGCTTCGACATGGCCAATTGGTTGAAAGTGCAACGCTTGAAAGTGTTTGGAATACCCCTAAAGATCCGTATACGCAGTATTTACTAAATGCCTGCCAAAAGCTGGACGCTCGATTTCAGGTGTTGATGCGAGGTGGCCATGCTTCTTAAGGTCGCGAACGTCACTAAAAAATATCGTCAATCTGGGCAATGGCGAGCGCGTTCACAGATGGTTTTGCGTGATGTGACCTTTACGGTTGAGCAGGGTGAGAGTGTGGGGCTGGTCGGTCGTAGCGGCAGTGGTAAAAGCACGCTGGCGCGTATTGTGTGTGGTTTAGAGAAACCGGATCAAGGCGAGGTTCTCTTTAAAAACAAATCGCTACACCGAAGCTCGAGTCATTATGGGCAGATCAGTCTTGTGTGTCAGGATTACAGCAGTTCAATTAATCCGGGGATGACGGTGTATGAGGCGATTGCTGAGCCTTTGAATTTATATGCACCACTGCCGCCAACACAACAACGTGAACAGGTTGCCGGGTTTTTACAACGAGTGGATTTGTCACCCGATCTCATGTCTCGGTATGTAGGTGAGATCTCGGGTGGGCAAGCACAACGGGTGTGTATCAGCCGAGCGCTGGTAACGAATCCGGCGTTTTTAGTGTTGGATGAAGCACTGAGTTCACTCGATATTCCGACGCAAGTGCAAGTGCTTGATTTGTTGTTGGACCTACAAGAAGGGTTCGCGCTTAGTTATTTGTTTATCACGCACGATATTCGCGTGCTTTGTTATTTGTGTCAGCGCGTGTTGTTTTTTGATGAGCAGACTGTTGTCGAGAGTTGTCCTGTTCAAGCGCTGTCACAGGTGCAGTCGCCGTTCGCACAGTCTTTGCTGAGTCGAGTTTTGTAATGATGTGAAAAAGGAAAGGTGAGTTTATGTATAAGAGAACACTGGTTTCGTTGGCGTTGATTGGTGTTGCTGCAACGGTTCACGCCCAGTCGTCAGTCACCCTGTATGGGGCAGTGGATTTGGCACTTGAGTATCAGACGGTGCGAACGGGGTCTACGTTTGCAGTTAACGGTAAAGAATCGTTTACGCAAATTGGCATGAAGTCAGGCACACAGGCGGCTTCCCGTTGGGGGATCAAAGGCGTTGAAGACCTGGGTAATGGTCTAAAGGCTAATTTCGTGTATGAAAGTGGGATCAATGCCACCACAGGGGCAAGTAGTGGTTTTAAGCGCCGCTCAACGCTTGGTTTGAGTAGTCAGTCTTGGGGGGCGCTTGATCTGGGTCGTCGATCCTCACCCGGTTCAGATGCCTTTGCGACGATTGATCCGTTTGAGTCGTCTTATGGCATGGCGAATCTGCAGATGTCCATGGGTTCAGAATTCATTCGTTATTCCAATATGGTGATGTACACATCACCGAATTGGAATGGTCTGACATTGGGGGCTGGCTATTCATTTGATACGCAAGTGGGTATTGCCAAAGTACCTGCCTCAACCAATCAGATCCAGCCGACAGGGGCTGTGCCTTTTTCTTTCGAGACCAATAATCGAACCAGAGCAATTTCGCTAGCAGCCCATTATGAAAGAGGGCCGATTCAGTTGGCGGCGATCTGGGATCGGTTAATGGCACCGGCCAGTCTTGCGCTCGAGTCCAGCAAAATTGATGCTTGGGTTCTGGGTGCGACTTATGACTTCAAAGTGGTTAAATTGCATGCGGCCTATGGTCAGCAAATCGGTGGTGTGGTCAATATCTGGGAAACCCCTTCGGATGTGGGTATGAACACAGGTGGATTGGGTGATTTGACAACCGCCTTATTTGCACCGGGTGCACGTTCTCAGTCTTGGATGGTGGGGCTCAGTGCACCGCTTTCTGAGCGCACACGTGTGTTTACATCGGTGCAACAGATGGTGCCCGGTGGTTCCCTTAAAACATCGCCCATTGATCAATTGTCGAGTCAGACAATTGCCAGTGTCGGGGTGAGCCATTCGCTATCACGTCGAACCGGTGTTTATGCCTATTATGCGTACGGCAATAATATGGCGATGTTAAATGGTGTGAAAGTCAGCACATTGGCAGTGGGATTGCGACATTCTTTTTAACGGTCTGTGTTGTCTGAGTGTGCCGCTTTCTAGTAGGTGGTTTAGAGGCACACTCAATAATCCTCAATGTGATCCTCAACGGTGATTCTGCGTGTTAGGGTTAGTGAACAAAATTCATTTGTTCACGATAAACAAGATTTAGAAATCAATGAGGAGACAACGATGAAAATGAAAACAGTGCTGGCGATTACAGGCTTGAGCCTGGCCGTAATGTCAGGTTCAAGCTTTGCCAGTGATTATCCAAACCGTCCCGTCAAACTAGTTGTGCCCTATGCCGCCGGCGGCATTACCGACGTGTCGACACGCATGGTCGCGCAAGCGCTTGAAAAAGAGCTTGGTCAAGTCATTGTCATTGAAAACCGCCCGGGTGGTGCAACCTCGGTGGCTAGTAACCACGTCTCGCAACAGAAACCGGATGGTTATACGCTCTACGCCGCCTCTTTGTCGTTGCCGCTGAACAAGTATTTGCAGCCGGATGTGAAATATGATGCTTTTAAAGATTTTCAGATTCTGTCTGGCCTAGCCGATTCGCCCATGGTGCTTGAAGTGGGCAAGGGTGTGAGCGCCAATAATCTGACTGAGTTGGTTGAAGCCATGAAAGCCAACCCTGGCAAATATACGATTGGTGCTTCAGGCGTAGGGGCCAGTAATCACATTGGCGCAGAAAACTTTCTGATGCGTACAGGCACTGATGGACTGATCGTGCAATATCAAGGGGGCGCCCCGGTTCGCACTGCGTTGTTAGCAGGTGAGATTGATATGACATTGGCGACTTTGAACGAAGCGCAACCAGTTCTGAAGTCGGGTGATGCCAAAGCGGTGGCAGTCGCAACGATGGAGCGTTTGGATGCTTTGCCGGATGTGCCAACAATCAATGAAGCGATGGGTTGGGATGATTTTGAGGTGGTTTTCTGGACGGCACTGGCAGCACCAGCTGGATTAGATCCTGAAGTTGCTAAAACCATTGAAGCTGCCATGGCGAAAGTCGGTTCTGATGCGCAACTTCGTCAAAAGTTGCAGGAAAGTGGTGTGACATTGAATGTGACGAGTGCAGATCAGACTGTCGAACGCATGAAAACTGCAGATCGTACATTTGGTCCTATCATTGAAAAGTTTATGAAAAACCCTCAATGATCGCTATATGATCTGAGTCATCCGTTTTTCTAGGCTCAATTAATTAGCCGCAGGATCGGCACCCTCAGAATTACCGGTGGGTGCACGATTGGCGGCTTTTTCTTGTTTTAACCAGAGCTAGTCGTCAGGTGATAGAGATGGGCAGGGCAACGTTGTTTTATTAGGCTGCACCCGGAATCTCCAATAGAGAGTTGGCGATATTGAAATAAATGAGTACACCCACGCCATCGCAAATAGTGGTGATCAGTGGTGCGCTTGCCGAGGCTGGGTCGAGTTTCATCTTGTCTAAAATAAATGGCAGTAACATACCAATCACGCTACCCACCATCACGATAGTGACCATGGTGAGACTCACTACTAAGGCGACATCAGTACCTGCCCGAAACGCACCAAAGGCAGAAACGGCTAAGGCCATAGTTAAGCCAAGAAATAAAGCGACGCTAAATTCTTTGCTTAACATCGAAATCCAGTCCCGAGGCCCCACATCGCCTGTGGCTGGTGGGCGTACGACCAGTGTGGCACTTTGAGAGCCCGCGTTTCCACCGCTGTCAATCAGTAGTGGCAAGAAAAAAACCAGTGCCACCATGCTTTCGATTAGTCCTTCGAAATAGGCGATGCCCGCACCAGAAAAAATGTTCCCAAATACCAGTCAGACCAGCCAACCGACTCGCATGCGATACAAAGCACTAATGGATGCGTTTTTAATCGAGCCTGACAATTTACCGATTGCCCCGAGTTTCAGTTGATCCTCAGTACTATCTTCAGTTGCAACGTCAAATGCATCGTCATGCATGACGATCCCCACCATCTGACCACTTTCATCTAGTACGGGCAAAGCCAGTAAGTCGTGAACACCAATGAGTCGTGCGGCTTCGCTCTGGTGATCGGTCACCGTGCAAAAAACAATGTGCGTGGCCATAATGTCGCCAAGACTGTCTTCTGGGTTGGCAAGAATCAAATCACGCAATGACACCGTGCCCACGATATGGTTGTCGTGATCCAGAATATAGGCAAAGTAGATCGTATCTTTGACGGGCGCATCCAGACGAATGGTTTCTAAGGCTTCTGCCACGGTCTGGTTCACATCGAGCGTGACAAATGAACCAGTCATAACCGATCCCACCGTGTTGTCAGGGTATGTGTTGGGGTCTGGCATCGAGTTGCTGACAACGGGTGCGTTGTCCATCATGGACAAATTTAGAAATTTTACGGACATGATGTTTCCTTTTTTCTTGTTTCTTGTGGTGTTTGCGAGTTCTTGTGTGCGCTAAAACAAAAAACACAAGGCGCCGTGTAATGTTCAGAGTGTGCAAACGACCGTTCCCCTCAGTACTAGCGCACTGATGAGTGGCAATTTTGTCTTTAAAAGGGCAAGAATCAGGTTGAGCAGCATTAGCTAGCCGCAGATGGCGGTTTAGCCGTGTGTCGCATCCGCCTGATTCAGCCTCAATCGAGGTTCTGGTTCTTCAGGCATTGATGAACTCGATTTATTAGGTTGTCAGCGTCGATCCTCATAAGAGGTTTTGAAAACTGATGTTGTTTTAGTCAGACACTGAGTTTGTGTGTTTTATGTGACGAAATGAGTGTGTGCTTTAAACGAGAGTGATCCGAGCTAGGTTGTCATCGTGATCAGCTTACAGTCAACTGAATCAGCGTGTAGAACACAGTTAACAGCCGTTTCTCGATGTTCCTCATTTCCTCACAATCGTGATTGGGTCAGTGTTTTAGGCCGCCCACCTGACAATGGCAAATCGCCTGCCGTGCTGAACCCGTGGTTTTGTGTAAAAATTGACTAATTGACTTCAATCAAGACTCGGCTTTAGGCATAAATGACTGTGAAGATTCGAATTGATCGACAGAAATTTTGCTCACTAACAAAAACCTAAATTTCGTGTGGACAAAAGATGAATCTAAATGCGTTTTCTGTTATAAATAATAACAATTCTCATTATGACTTACTCTTAGAGAGGTTTTTGCGATATGGCTTTAAACAAGGTTATGGGCTGGGCAGTGGCATTGGGGTTAACCTGCGCAGCGGGTCCCGCACTGGCAGATATTACGATTTATAGTGGACAGCACAAGGCAGGAACCGATGCAGTCGCGAAAGCTTTTACAGAAAAAACAGGCATTCAAGTCAACGTCAAAAAAGGCTCTAGTGAGCAAATGGCCGGTCAATTGGCTGAAGAAGGCGAGCGTACGCCCGCCGATGTTTTTTGGGCTGAGCAAACATCACCCATGCTGATGTTGTCGCAAAAAGGTCTTTTGGTCAAATTACCTGAAAATGTCGTTCAAGCCATGCACGGTGAGGGCTATGACGCAGTTCCAAAAGCAGAAAACCAAGACTGGGTTGCGACGAGTGGTCGTGCGCGAGTCGTTGCTTACAATCCCGATCTGATTAAAGAAGAAGAGTTGGCCACATCGGTTTTGGATTATGCCAAGCCTGAGTGGAAAGGTCGCATTGGTTTTGTGCCTACTTCGGGTGCGTTTCTGGAGCAAATTATCGGCATGACCGATATGTTGGATGAAGAAACAGCTCTGAATTGGCTTTTAGGTCTTAAAGACAATGGCAAGCAGTACGCTAAGAACTCAGTGGCATTGGCCGCGGTTGAGCGTGGTGAAATCCCAGCTGCCTTAATTAACAACTACTACTGGCACAACATGGTGCGTGAGCAAGGTGGTCTCGATAAGGTTAAAAGCCGTTTGAATTTTATCGGTCATGAAGATCCCGGTGCCATGATGACGTATGCCACAATTGCTGTACTCAATGGTTCAGACAATCAGGACGAGGCCGTTAAATTTGTGGAGTACGCCGTGAGTCAAGAAGGTCAGCAAGCGTTTGCTAACGAGCGTGCTGAATATCCACTGCGCGCAGACGTACAATCATCGTTTGATTTAAAACCCTACAAAGAAATTGGCGCACCTAAGACCAGTGTGACCACATTTGAGGATAAAGAGAAAGCGGCCAGATTGCTTGAGAAAGCTGGTCTGAAGTAATCCCTTAGCAATAGACCTGTGTGTCTACAGAAAGACACATCATGTCTGTGATCAGAAAACCCTGGTAACAGGGTTTTCGCTTTAATAGCTTTTTATGAGTGAATATACGCAAACAGCACACGTTCTGAATACGGTCGAACTGCCAACCGTGACACACCCAAAAGATCCAAAGATGTCTGGATCACGGGGTGCTTTTTTGCGTTTCTGGTCGCATCAGAAAAGAAAGCAAGGTGCCCCTTTGTGGTTGCGCTTGCTGGTGCTGTTAATCAGCATCCCGATGTTGCTGCCGTTTGCCTATGTTTTGCTCAGATCGTCTGATGTCGGTTTGACGCGTGCCGTTGAACTGGTGTTCCGTGAACGGGTTTGGATGCTGTTTGGCAATACGGTTGCGCTGCTGGTCATTGTGACGTTTTTATCGATCGTGCTTGGCACGGTTGCCGCCTTTTTACTTGAGCGGTATCGCATTTTTGGTGCGGGGTTTTTTCGGATCACCTCCACATTGCCTTTGTGTATTCCGGCGTTTGTGGCCAGTTATAGCTGGATCAGCCTGAGTTTTCGACTGGAAGGTTTTGTTGGCGCTGTCTTGGTAATGACAATGAACTCGGCGCCCCTGGCCTTTTTGCCGGTCTCTGCGGTCTTAAGGCGCATGGACCGCACGCTCGAAGAGGTGAGTCTGTCACTAGGGCGCAATAGTCGGGAAACATTTTGGAAAGTAATTTTTCCACAATTGCGTCCTGCGTTAGGCAGCAGTTTCTTGCTGATCGCCTTACACATGCTCATTGAGTTTGGTGCTGTTTCGATCTTGAATTACCCAACGTTTACCACGGCCATTTATCAAGAGTACGAAATGTCTTTTGATAATGCGTCTGCGGCGTTACTGTCCTTGGTGTTGGTGGTGCTTTGTTTGATTGTTGTGGGGTTCGAATTGTTGTTCCGTGGCAAAACCCACCATGCTCGTGAAGGCAAGGGCGTTTCTAGGCAGGTCGTGCCTCGTCAGCTGCCTACTTGGCTACATAGTTTGGTCTTTGTGTTCTTTTCCATCATGTTTATCCTGAGCATTGCAGTTCCGGTGGTGATGGTTGGGTACTGGATTTACATCGGAACGTCTTTGCAGACTGCTTTTGCGTGGGGTGAGTTTTTTAGTTCGCTCGGTTTGTCTTTATCAATATCAAGCATTGGTGCTTTGCTGTGTGTATTGGCGGCCATGCCTTTGGTATGGGTCGCTATCCGATATCGCAATTGGTTAACTTTGTGGATTGATCGCTTGCCATTTTTATTGCATGCGATGCCTGGGATTGTGATTGCACTGGCGTTGACCTATTTTTCAATCCGCTACGCGTATCCTGTGTATCAAACGTTTGTCCCGGTTTTAGTCGCTTATCTGATGCTTTATTTACCGATGGCACAAACAACCTTACATGCATCGATGAATCTCGTGCCTTCGAACCTAGAAAACGTGGGAAGATCTTTGGGGCGCTCTAATTTTTTTGTGTTTAGGACGTTATTGCTGCCAACGATTCTGCCTGGAGTCACTGCCGCGTTTGCTCTGGTGTTTTTAAATCTAATGAAAGAATTGACTGCCACATTGGTGCTCACCCCCACTGAGGTCCAAACCATGGCAGTGTCGGTCTGGGAGTTAACTGCGGATGGTCGTTATGCGGCAGTTGCACCTTATGCGGTTGGATTGATTTTGTTTTCTGGAATTCCTGTTTATTTACTCAGACGATATGGCTTTAACTGAAGCACCCGCCAAAATCCTGACGCTCAAAGGCGTTAGCAAGTCATTCGATCAAGTGCCCGTGTTGCGTGATATCAATTTGACTTTGCATGAAGGTGAAATCCTGTTTTTGCTGGGCGCTTCAGGCTGTGGGAAGACAACATTGCTGCGTTTAATTGCTGGCTTTGAAGTTGCAGATGAAGGTAGCTTGCGAATTCGTGATCAGGTCATGTTTGATGCACAGACGTTTGTGCCACCTAAAGACCGCAGATTGGGTTATGTGTTGCAAGAAGGGGTGCTGTTTCCACATCTGAACGTTTATCGCAATATCGCTTATGGTTTGGGGAATGGCAAAGGGAAAACGTCTGAAGAGCGTCAACAAATCGAAGCGGTGATGGCTCTGACGGGCATTGCTGGGTTGGCCGATAGAATGCCCTACGAAATCTCAGGTGGGCAGCAACAACGGGTGGCCTTGGCTAGAGCCTTGGTTTTAAACCCAGGCTTGATGTTGTTAGACGAGCCGTTTAGTGCGTTGGATGAACATTTGCGTGCACAAATTCGTGAAGATGTGACCGATATCTTAAGACGCAGTAACGCGGCGGCTGTGATTGTGACACATGATCGCCATGAGGCTTTAAGTCATGCCGATAAGATTGCGTTGATTCAGGCAGGCCAGCTGGTGCAACTGGATACACCCAGAAATCTCTATCATCGACCTGCGACCATTGATGTGGCGCGTTTTATCAGTGATCGCAGTTTGTTTCTGGCAGCAACCCTGAAAGGTGGGCAGAACTTATTTGCATATACTGAGATTGCCCCGTCGGTGCCAGTTGAGATGATGCCCAAAACTCAAGCTCAGATCAAATCAGTTGGATCAGGAGTGAGTGAGCAAGGGATAAATAAGTCGGTGATAGATGGGCAAGTGATGATCCGTTCAGATCAGTTGTTACCGACTGATGCAAAAGATCCTCAAGCCTTGTTTGTAGCCGAGCTCACTCGCATTAATTTTCATGGACATCATAGTCAATGGTTACTGCGTGCTGGTGATGATATCGAGATTGAATTGAGCGTGGGTCGTGAGCATGAAACACTCAAAGCTGGTGATCAGGTGGGTTTAAAGCTTGTTGGAGCGGCACTGTTTTATCCGAACTAGTTGTTCGTAAAAAGGTTAAAAATCGATCAAGTCAGTTTTTAAAGTGTTGGATCAGGTTTGACCATTAGGTCAAAAACGGTAATTGGCTTTGGCATTTTTGATCTACTGAGCGCCCTGATATATACATGATCTCAAAATCATATGGCTCAGGTCTATGTTGATATACAGGGAAGCCTTCTCGTGGATCTCGTTCTGTTATTGATCATTGAATGAGTGAGCAAATGTTAAGTGATTAAATTTTATTTGCTCACTCATTTCAAGAAGTTTTAAAATGAAAATCAAAACTGAAATAAACAATGTCACGCTAGTGTCAATATGGGTTATTGTTTATGATTAATTAACTGTTTTTCTCGTCATAATGTTCTCTGTCAAGTTGCAGTTTATTACTACTGTCAGAAAACGAAGTGATTGTTTGATTAGATGTTCTATTGACAGAGACGCGCATAATATCAAAACGGTTATAACCTCCGCCGATATCATGTCGTAGTTTGGTTAAAAGAGCGTCTTCTAAATTGACATCAGCATACACAATATCTTCAATATCATTGTCTAAAGGGCCTGCAATGACTGTACCAAGAGGTCCGTATATGGCGGTGTGACCGTTTCCACCGGACTCTAGGAATTTGAAGATAGTTTCGTCGTCTTTATAAAAATTTTTAGTTGATTCACCGATGACGCAAGATGTTGCCATGGTAAATACTTTCCCTTCAAATGAATGGGCTGCACTTCTGATTTCAATGTCTTTTGACATGTTATAGCCGCCTGGATCATTTTTAGGTACAGCAGGGTAGTTTGCAACATGTACTTGTTCACCTTCTGCAATCAGTACAAATCGGGCTAAAGAGTTTGCATTTTCACCGCAAATTAAAGTTCCGATTTTTCCAAACTTGGTTGAATGGACTAACAATCCTTCACCATCCCCAAAAGCCCAAACTAATTTTTCCCCAAGCGTTGGCATTAGTTTTCGGTGTCGACCGACGATGACGCCATTGTTATCGATGGTAATGTTTGTGTTATACAATGTGCCGTGAGCATTTGGAGTTTTTTCGGTCACTCCGATCACAATAGCGATATTATTTTCCCTAGCGACTTGACAAAGTTTTGCTGTCTCATTGCCCGGTATCAAAATAGCTTGTTCTAAAAGTTGTTTTGTATAGTGAACTGACTCCGCTTGGGATACATAGCGGCACCAGTATGGAAACCCGGGTACAAACGATTCTGAAAATGCGATGATGTTCGCCCCATTTTTACTAGCTTCTTTAACTAGATTGCAAACTTTATCAATTGTTTTATCAGTATCCATATAAACTGGCTCAGCTTGAACAGAGGCCAATTTAATTTTTGGGTAAATGTTTGGCTCATTAGCCAATTGTTTTTTGTTGGGATTCATTTGTCTCGACTGTTGTTTGTTTTGAATGTTAAAAATTGAAATTGCTAATGTGGGCTTTTAGATAATGTTGAATTGACAGTACACTAAAAATATTTGTTCAGCAACAAGTATTTATTTATACTCACTATATTTTTAAATTATAGGAAACTCTGAATAACTCCGTGTGACCTATGTGAGGCGTCACGGTATGATCTGGATGTCGCCTTCTATCAATGAGTGATCACGCCATGAACCAGTTGAGTTTTTCTGATTTTGAGCACAGCACGAAACGCAAACAGACTCGCCGGGAGAAGTTTCTTCTGGAGATGGATCGAGTGATTCCTTGGAGCCGTTTGCTCGCATTGATTGAGCCTGTTTAGCCCAAAGGTAGAACTG
>NZ_JBMERD010000021.1:0-38154 GCF_048820935.1 Orrella sp. 11846 | reverse complement strand
AAGTCAAGGTCAGGTGCAATAAACTGTGCTGTAAATTTTTTTGGTTCATTGATTTTGTCTGAAACAAGAATTGCATCAGGATGTTCTACAAACCACAGATTGAGATCATGCATAGATATTCCTGTGTATTTTCCAAGAATTTTTTGTTTTTTAAACTCTGCTAGAGTTGGTGGTATTGAATCTTCATATCCTGTCTGTGTTCTCCAGAGAATCCAATCGTGTGAGGTAACAAAATGATTGTCTGAGGTTTTAATAAAATCCAACTCGAATAGTCGATAGCCATTTCTATAGCTATGATCTAAAGCCTCAAGTGAATTGGTATATCGATGACCATCTAGCTCGCCTCCAGCATGTGCGATAAATCGAGAGTGATCGCTCTTGTAAGAATTTGCTCTTTCTGTTGCTGTTTCTGGATCCATAGCTACAGCGTAAATGTCTTTTAATTTGTGTTCTCTTAAAATATTTATTGTTTTGAAATATGTTGTTTGAAATAAAAAAATATTCCAACAATTAAATATGCAAAAGCAATCAATATCAAGCGATTTTTTTTAGTCATTGAGTCTTATTGTTGTTTGATTTTTTATAAAAACTATTATTATGTAAGGTTGTCTGTTGTATTGTAAGATGCTTTGTGCAGAGAGAATTAAATTATTTGATAGAGAATAGTATGATAAATATATATTACGTTTCAAAAAATTTTAATGATTCTCTCAGATGAAGCGATTGCAGGATTTTAAAATACTGTAAAAATAACAGACGACAACACCAAAAACGGACCAAACGGGATCGTAGTGCGCTTATCAAGCTTTTTGGCCTTGAGATAAATAAAACCCACCACCGCAGCGCTCAATGCAGCAATGATCAGGATGTGCAGATGAGTGCCATCCTATCCAGGCACCAACGCCAGCCATCAGCTTGACATCCCCAAAACCAACGCCTGTACGGCCTGTGAGTAATAAGAAAATTATCTCAGGTATAAAAAGCATCAAGAAACCTGCTGTCGCACCTAGCAAAGCATCTTGCCACGAGATTGTGTAGCCTGTCAGGCTTAAGCACAAACCGATGATCAAAAGTGGGATCGTGACTTTGTTCGGTAATACCTTAAGACGAAGGTCGATCAGCGCCAACATCGTGAGTGTTGCGATAAAAACCTGCATCAGTCCCAGCGAGATGAGATTGCTGTATTTTTGGGTGATCAGAAAAAGGGCAATGATCAATAAGACGCAAGCGATGACGTTGGCTGCGCGCGAACCTGTTTTAATTTCTCGTTGAGCTTCATAAGGTCGCGCAAGCCGTTCCGCAAAACACAACACCATTGGGCACAAAACAAGACACGCCGCGAGTGTCATCCATAACGCGTGCGGCTGTAGTGTGAAGTTTTCTACTATGCTCAAAGTCATTGTTTGTTGGTTTTTGCCGCTTCAATGAGATCAGGAATTTGAGCATCCGTAAATCTTGGCATCTCAAACGTGCTCTCTGAGGTTTTGATATAGCCGCCGCGCCCATGGATGCGTCCGATGAGATTAAGACCGTCAGTTTGGATGCGTAGCTTCTCTAAATCAATTAGGTCTTCACGGATATGCATACAAAGGATTTCTCCAATCACCAGCTGACGATGATGTCCTAGATCTAGACCAGTACTCAACTTGCACTCAAAACTAACCGGTGACTCTCGAATGTAAGGGGTTTTGATGTGCGTGCTTTGTCCCAATGTCAGGCCAGCAATTTCGATTTCATTGATGTCTGGCGTAAAACTGGCTGCCGTGATGTTCATGGGGTGTGCCATTTCTTCACTGACCAGATTAACGACAAACTCCCCAGTTTCATCAATGTTTTTTGAGGTGTCTTTAGGTAGATTGCTAGGTGCGCCGATTCCCAATACAACCGTGGAGGGTGTTCCACCAAACACGTTAAAGAAACTAAATGGCGCAGCATTCAGGATGCCGTCCGAGCTCATCGAGCTCACTAATGCGATGGGTCTGGGAATAACCGTGTTGACCAAGAGTTTGTAACGTTCTGTTTCTGTCAGGTTTGTAAAGTCGATCTGCGTCATAAGTCGTCCGTCAGTAATAGGTTTTGAAGAGCTTGTCTGAGAGTATAGGAGCTTGTCGCGGTTGACAGGTTTGATGCTGTCAACGGCATCATGCTGTTTTTGTCGTGATGGTCTTTAACCATTTTTCGATGCGGTGATATAGCGCCTCCAGCGTGCTGTCATTGTGTAACTCATAGGTTTCAAATGGCCATTGAATGGGGGCGTCTTGTTGAGTTTTGATTTGCTTGGTTAAAACATCGACGGTAGCTTCGGAAGGGTCAGTTCCGATTTCTAGGCGAGTTTCAATACGGTTTTTCAGTTTGTTCTCTGGGGCTTTACAAATCACAGCATGAGTTTGCCAATGTGACGTCTGGTGTTCTGACTCTACAAAGCGATCAACTTGATGCTGCGCTAAAAACGTTGCATCCACGATGACATGAAATCCATGCTTCAGAAGCATTTGGCTGAGCGTGGCTAGGTGTGCGTACGTTCGATCGGAAGCATCTGGGTGATAACGTTGTTTTGAATCTGTATCGGGAAAGAGGCGTTGCCTTTCGACATCGGCTCGCAACCAGACTGCACCCAATTGCTGGCAGATTTCCTGAGCCGCAGTGGATTTTCCGCTGCCACTTAAGCCTGAAACTAAAATCAGGTGTGGCGTTGTTTGGGTGATGTTTGGTCCACAAGCTAGGTGCCAATAAGCTTCAAACTGCTGTTTTAAGCGTTGTTGCTTTACACGTTCTTGTGAACTGGAGTCATTAGATTGTTTGATCCTTAAAAGGCTCACTTTGGAGCGTACGAGGGCACGGTATCGGACGTAGTATTCCAAATACGCTAAACCAGTGTAGTCGCCTGTAAGCTGTAGATATTGATTCAGGAACACCCAAGCCAAGCGGTGTTCACCGTGGGCGAGTAGATCCATGAATGGAAATGCAATCTCACAAATCAGGTCAATAGCCCGTAAATCATCATCAAACTCGAGTGCATCAAATGCCACAATGCCTTTAGCTGTGCAGGTGATATTGGCTAGATGTAAGTCCCCATGCCCCTCGCGATACCAGCCTTGTGCAATGCGCTCAGGCATTTGTGTTCGTAAGGTCTGCGCCATGCGTTTGTTGAACTCTTCCAACGCTTGTAATTGCACTTGTTTTTGTTCATCGTCCTTGCATAGGGCTTTTAGTTCGTGGACGCTTTCAGCGAACCAATGTGGTGTGGTTTTAACGTGAGCCAATCTGTTGACATCCAGCGGTTCGCGCGCAAGGTGGAACTCAGCAATGTGATGTGCAAATGATGTCGCGTGCTGTTCAGTCAGCATTCCCTGCTGAGCCAAATCACTAAAAAGCTGCCCAGGTGCAAAGCGTTTCATTTTGACGGCCCATTCAATGACGGGTCCATCGCCTTGGATCTCAGGGTTCTCAATAGATCCAGTGATTGGGACAACATCGAGGTAAATCTCAGGTGCTGTACGCTGGTTCAGTGTGACTTCTTTGACGCAATATTTGTGTCGTTTGTCTAGGGTGGAAAAGTCTAAAAACGGCAGTTTGATATTGCGTTTGATTTTGTAGGCATAGGGTCCAGCCAAGATCACTGATGAAATGTGCGTCTGTATGATTTGTACGTTTGGCTCGCACGGCTCTTCAGCAGTCTGACAAACCGTTTCAGACAGATGGTGTGCTAGGTGTTTGACGAGTTGATTGTGTGAATTCAAAATAAACCCTGTGCCTGAAGTTTAGTTAGGATTTGGTGATTCTTCATTATGGCATTACAGGGTGCGATGGTACCGTCAGTTCTGCCTGCAGCACTCGTTTCAAGAGGTCGGTATGAAAGTACAAGGAAATTTGTTTGCTGCGATGGAGACGCCTTGCGGTTTTGAGCGATTTGATGAGCTGTTGCAGCATCAAGGGGTGCGGATAGAACGCATAGTCTCCAATCAGTACAAAGATAATCCCCCGGTTTGGTATGAGCAGGATGGTTCCGAATGGGTGGTTGTGATCAGCGGAAATGCGCAGTTGGAGTTCGAGTCCGGCCGGGTGGATTTAAAGGCGGGTGATTACATGTTGATTGAGGCTGGACAACGTCACAGAGTGGTATCAACTGATGAGGATGAGCCCACTGTCTGGTTGGCGATGCATTGGAATTCGGCTCAAACCTCAGTTTGAACCTGTGTAATTACCGAGTCTGTTTAATTAGCTTGCGCATGTCTTGGGTAAAGGCTTCGGTGTCTTCAGAGTCAGAGGCCAGTAGACGAGCTTTGCCGCGATTATCAAAGATGTAGACCCCTTGACTGTGGGTGACATCATAAAGATCTTCAGGATCGCCCGGATTTGGTTTTTCGATCTGATAAGCCACTCGGTAACGTTTTGCGAGTTTGGCAATGGTTTGCTCATCGCCTGTGAGTCCAATGGCATTGGGATTAAATGCATCGACATAGGCTTGCAAAATGTCAGGTGTGTCTCGATGCGGGTCCACACTGATAAACACAATCCGAACGTTTTGTGCATCATCACCAAGGTTTTCCATCACTTCACTGAGTTGTGCCATGGTTGTCGGACAGATGTCAGGGCAGCTGGCATAGCCAAAGAACACCATTGTGGTTAGACCCGCCAGATCTTTTTCAGTGAGAGTTTTCTGATCAGCAGCCTGCAACTTAAAAGCCAGATCAGGAAGGTGGCCGCTGACATTGTATAGATGCCAATCGGGCGAACGCTCCGAACAAGCCGCAAGCACGACAAACGCACTGAAAGCCAAGATTTTGAAAGATCGAGATAAGAGATGACGGATTTGGCGAAGCATGGGTATGGGCAGTTGAGTTTTGAGAATAAGTAATCAGTGTGAGCTGTTGATGCATGGATGAGTCTGTGCATCAGTTTACGCATCAGCGTCTTGTGCATATTTTATATGCGGTTCTTAAGCGTACCATTGGTCGGATTGCATTCATTGCCATAGTCAGATCCGAGTCAAGGTTGATAAGTTCCGCCATAGGACTAAGGATCGATGGCATCTGTTCCGGTTTCAGGAGGTTGGATGACGTTGTTCACATTGTCGTTGGTTGTGCTCGCTGCGCTGATCCACGCGACTTGGAATCTGTTATCTAAACGTGCGGCGGATGCCGGTCCTGTGTTCGTATTTACGTATGCGGCTGTGGGGTGTGTCGCTTATTTGCCATGGTTGCTTTATCTTTTCTGGTCAGGCCATGGCGTGTTGTCAGGGCAAGCATGGCTGTTTATTGCGATCAGTGGTGTTGTGCATCTGGTCTATAGCTTGTGCTTACAGCGGGGCTATCAAGTTACCGATTTGTCGGTTGTGTATCCGGTGGCCAGAGGGATGGGGCCCGTGTTTTCAACGATCGGGGCCTTTGTCATCTTAGGTGAACCTGTGACCGGTTTTGGTGTGACAGGGCTGATCGCGGTTGTGCTTGGTATCATTCTGATCAGCACGCGCGGACGAATCCGACTGTTTTTTGAACCAAAATCTCAGCTCGGTGTGCGTTGGGGTGGGCTGACTGGGCTTATGATTGCAACTTACACGGTGGTGGATGCGTTTGCTGTCAAGCGATTGGCTGTTCATCCGGTCGTGCTCGATTGGTTTGGTAATTTGTTTCGCATGTTGTTGCTGTTGCCTTTAATATTGCGTGATCCGGCTAAATGTCGTGCACGGATGCGTGGCAAATGGGGCTTGGCCATTGCGGTTGGAGTTTTATCTCCAATGTCCTATATTTTGGTGCTTTGGGCATTGCGATTGGGCTCACCCTTGAGTGTGGTCGCACCCGCACGCGAGATGTCGATGATGTTGGGTGTGATGCTTGGTATGGTCGTGCTGCGAGAGCAAGTTGGGTTTTGGCGCACGTTTGGGTGTGCTTTGGTGATTTTTGGGGTGATTGCGCTCACGCAAGTGAGTGCTTAGTCGAATAAATCGATAGTCGTCGGATAATACAAAGATGGTTCGCTTACGGGTCTCAGGTCTTACGAAGGTTTTCCCTTCGACTGTCGCAAATGAAGACGTCAGTCTAGAGGTTCGTGCGGGCGAAATCCATGCCGTGCTCGGTGAAAACGGTGCCGGTAAATCGACGCTCATGAAAATGATTTACGGTGTGACCGAACCGACTGCAGGTGAAATTATCTGGGAAGGGCAGGTCGTGCAATTAGATAACCCGGCGCAAGCACGTGCGTTGGGAATTGGCATGGTGTTTCAGCATTTCTCTTTGTTTGAAACACTCACCGTTGCACAAAATACCGTCCTCGCACTCGATGGTAATCCAGATACCCAGTGGGTTGCCAATGAAATCTCACGCTTATCTGAACATTACGGTTTGTCGGTTAATCCCCATGATTATGTGCATGATTTGTCTTTGGGTGAGCGCCAACGTGTCGAAATTATCCGCTGCTTACTACAAAACCCCAAACTTCTGATCATGGACGAACCGACGTCTGTTCTGACGCCAGCAGCGGTGCAACAGTTGTTTAAGACATTGCGTCAGATTCGAGATGAAGGCTGTGCAATCCTCTACATCAGTCACAAGCTCGAAGAGATTATGGCCCTGTGCGATACCGCGACCGTTTTGCGTCATGGTCGTGTGAGTGGTCGCTGTCAGCCAGCTGAAGAATCGGCACGGTCGCTGGCCCGAATGATGATTGGTCATGATTTTGAAGCCCCTATACGCACGCAAGTGCCGTCAGGACCTGTCCGTCTGACACTGCGATCGGTCGCACTCGATACGCTTACGATTAAACAACAACACGACGCCACACTGGAGTTGTCTGCCAGACAAGGGCGAGTATTAGGAATTGCAGGTATTTCTGGCAATGGTCAAACCCAGTTGTTGCAGCTCATTAATGGTGAGCAACAGGTGGCGCAAGCGACGATTGAGTTTGATGGACAACGCATTGAACACCTTGGTGTGCAAGCTCGGCGTGACCTGGGAATTGGTTCAGTCCCCGAAGATCGGCAAATGACAGCCGCATTACCGAGTCTGACTCTCGCAGAAAACACACTCCTCACTGCAGGGCGGCGTAAGCATCTTGTGAAACGTGGATTTGTCAGTCGCCGTGCGATGCATGACTTTGCACAAGCCTGTATTGATTTATTTGATGTGAAAGCCTCTGGTCCTCAAGCGCTGGCACGCTCATTGTCGGGTGGTAATCTACAAAAATTTATTCTAGCTCGCGAAATCCTTCAAAACCCTAAACTACTCATTTGTGCACAACCCACTTGGGGCGTTGACGTGGGGGCAGCTGCGCAAATCCGCCAAGCCCTGATAGATCTGGCTAGACAAGGATGCGCGGTCATCGTGTTGTCCGAAGATCTCGATGAATTGTTTGAAATGAGTGATGAGATTTGTGTAATCGCCCAAGGTCGTTTGTCACCTGTGGTGGCCGTCCAGGATACAGATGTCGCTCAACTAGGGGCGTGGATGGGCGGTTCTTGGCCTGATCAGAAAAAGGATGCACATGCGACTGCGGCTTGAACAACGGCCACAAGCCAGCTCAACCTGGCGATGGTTGTCACCGGTTTTAGCGGTTGTACTCACGCTTTTGACGGGTGCGTTGATGTTTGCTCTGCTAGGGCAGGACGTTTTACGCGCGCTGGAAGTGTTTTTAGTGAACCCCATGAAATCCCGTTACGCTTGGAGTGAGCTGCTTTTAAAGGCAACACCCTTGGCTATCTGTGCCGCAGGCCTAGCCATCGGGTTTCGGGCCAATGTGTGGAATATTGGTGCTGAAGGACAATTTATTGTTGGTGCGATTACCGCAACGGTCATTGCCTTGTATGTCGATGCAGGCCATGTGATCACATTGACCCTGATGATGCTGGCGGGTGTGCTGGGTGGGGCTGCATGGGCGGGTATTGCCGCTTGGTTGAAAAATCAATTCAATGCCAATGAGATTCTAGTGTCATTGATGCTGGTGTATGTGGCGAATCTGTTGGCGTCTTGGCTGGTTTTTGGGCCATTGCGCGATCCCATGGGTTTGAATTTTCCACAGACCGTTATGTTTGAAGATTATGCGCTTTTACCCGTGATTCTGACGGGTACACGGCTAAATATGATCTTATGGGTCACCATTGGCGTGCTCATTGCCACGTATATCCTGATGTACCGAACTGAGTTGGGATTCAGAATGCGTTTGGCGGGTGAGTCTGCGCAGGCGGCTCGCTATGCAGGAATTTCAGCGCATCGCATGGTTTGGTTGGGATTGCTGATTGGTGGTGGTTGCGCGGGACTAGCGGGGATGGCTGAAGTAGCTGGACCGATGGGGCAGTTAACGGACCGCATCAGCAATGGATATGGATTTGCCGCCATCATTGTGGCGTTTGTAGGGCGCTTGAGTCCGTTGGGGATTGCGCTCGCCTCTCTGGTGATGGCTTTGTTTTTTATTGGCGGTGAACAATCTCAGCAATATTTGGGTTTGCCTGGATCGATTTCCATGGTGTTCCAAGGTTTGCTGTTGTTTTATCTGTTGGCCTGTGATGTGCTGATTCGTTTCCGTGTGACGGTCGGATCAAAACGTGCTGCACAAGCCACTCGATCTGTGCAGGCGTCCTCATGAATTTGGCCTTGCTTGAATCCATTCTGTTTGCCACGATTGTGGCTGGAACACCGCTTTTACTCGTGGCGTTGGGTGAGCTCGTGGCAGAGAAGTCCGGCATGCTCAACCTCGGGGCTGAAGGGATGATGTCGGTTGGCGCAGTCGCTGCGTTTGTGGTGGCGCATGAGTTTGGTTCGACGGGTGCGGGTTTAGTCGCAGGGATGCTGGCAGGTGTTTTGTTGAGCACGATTTTTGCTTTCATCACCATTCATTTGCTCGCTAATCAAGTGGCGACAGGTTTGGCAGTCGCAATATTTGGGGTGGGGCTGGCGGCCTTTCTAGGAAAACCTTTCGAAGCCAAAGTGTTGGCCACCATTGCGCCCAGTGCGATTCCTTGGTTGTCTGATTTACCACTACTGGGTAAAGGGCTGTTTCGACAGCAATGGTTGGTTTATGTGAGCTGGATGCTTTTGTTTGCGGTGATGTGGTTCTTAAGCCGCACCCGTGCCGGCCTTGCATTGAAAGCGGTAGGTGAATCCCCCCAGTCGGCCCATGCGGTTGGATTGAATGTGTTTTTGATTCGCTATTGCGCTGTCCTCTTTGGAGGCGCGATGGCCGGTTTAGGTGGCGCCTTTGTTTCAGTCTTTCACACGCCTATGTGGGCCGAAGGCATGATTGCAGGTCGAGGCTGGATTGCGCTTGCACTTGTGGTGTTTGCGACTTGGCGGGCTGGACGGGTATTGCTGGGCGCTTATTTGTTTGGTGGCGTGATGATTTCGCAGATGTTTTTGCAGTCTTCGAGTCTGTCGATTGCGATTCCAGCGCAATGGCTGTCGGCTTCACCCTATCTCGCCACGATTGTGGTGCTGGTTTTGATTTCCAGAAATGTCAAAATGATTCGTCTTAATTCGCCTGCGTCTTTGGGCAAACCTTTTATCAAGGAAAATTCATGATTAAAAAAAATACACTGTTGCGCGGTGCTTTGGCTGCGCTGACTGTCTCGATGGTGGCTTTTAATGCACCTGCGTTAGCCGATGATCCCCTTAAGGTCGGGTTTGTCTATGTCAGTCCGATCGGTGATGCCGGCTGGACGTATCAACATGACTTGGGTCGTCTGGAAATGCTGGACAATCTGGGCGATAAAGTGACGACCACGTTTGTTGAAAGCGTGCCCGAAGGGGCTGATGCTGAGCGCGTGATTCGTGAAATGGCCAGTAGCGGTCACGATCTAATCTTTGCAACCAGTTTTGGGTACATGAACTTTGTGGAGCGTGTCGCCAAGCAATTCCCAAATGTGAAATTTATGCATGCCACGGGTTTCAAAGAAGGTGCTAACTTTAAAAATTACAACGCCCGTTTTTATGAAGGCCGTTATCTGAATGGCATGATCGCGGGTGAAATGACCAAATCAGATATCTTAGGTTATGTCGCCGCTTTTCCGATTCCTGAAGTGCTGCAGGGTATTAATGCCTTTACGCTGGGTGCTTTGAGCGTCAACCCCGATGTGCAAGTGCGTGTGATCTGGGTGAACAGTTGGTACGATCCGGGCAAAGAGCGCGAAGCCGCACAAGCATTGGTGGCACAAGGTGCTGATGTGATTACCCATCACACAGACTCCACAGCCGTGGTGCAAGCGGCTCAAGATAGCGGTGTTTATGCGATGTCTTACCACTCCGATATGTCTAAATACGGTCCTGATGCACAGCTGTCAGGTACGACCCATCACTGGGGACCTTATTACACGAAGCTGATTGAACGGGAATTGGCCAAAGAGGGCATGACCGAATCGATCTGGGGTGGGTTCCAAGAAGGTTTTGTGGAACTGGCACCGATCAATCCATTAGTTCCTCAAGTCATGCAGGATAAAGTGGCAGAGGTGACTGAAAAATTGCGTGCAGGCACATTCCATCCCTTTACAGGTCCAATGGTCGATCAAGATGGCAAGGAGATTCTCAAGCCGGGACAAGTGATGACGGACGACGAAATGGCCAAAATGAACTTTTATGTTAAGGGTGTGCACTCAAAACTGCCGCGGTGATCCATACTACACGGTCTCATGTTCATTTTTGATTTAAACAGGAGCTGTGAAAACTATGTCTGGAACGACGCCTGCGCATCCGTTGCATACTATGCACACCGAACGTTACTTTGAAGACTTCGAAATCGGGGAGGTGTTTAATAACCCTTCCCGAACCATGACGGATGCGATGTTTGCCGCATTTCAACTGGCCAGTGGCGACAATCACCCCATTCATTATGACGTTGAGTACTGCCGTGCCCGAGGTATGCCCCACATGCTCGCACACGGTTATCAGGTTGCGATTCAGACAGCAGCCGGTGCGGGTGTTTTTCCGCATCTGGTCAACGAGTCTTTGATGGCGTTTCTTGAACAAAGCAGTCGTTTTCTGAAACCCGTGTTTGTGGGCGATACGCTCTACAGCAGCTTGACTGTGAGTGAAATGATCCCGGGTCGCACAACGGGTGTGCTTGTGATGAAAGCCAGTGTGAAGAATCAACGTGGTGAAGAGGTGATGGATGGTGAGCATCGTTATCTTCTAAGAAAACGTCCTGCCGATGCTTAACGTGACCGGATTCATTCCTAGCACTTAGAACAGATTAAAACTAGATGGAGACTCCCTGGCATGATGAAGCCTCTGAAAGGTATTCGTGTAATTGATTTAAGTAAGGTGTTGGCTGGCCCATTGTGTGCTCAGTATTTGGGTGATATGGGTGCAGAAATCATCAAAATTGAGCCACCCGGTATAGGTGATGATACGCGCGCCTGGCTGCCTAAGACAGAGGGTGAATCAGCTACCTTCATGTCAGTGAATCACAATAAGCGTAGTCTTGCATTGGATCTCAAATCGCCTAAAGGGCAGGCTGTTTTACATCGTCTGGTCAAAGATGCCGATGTGGTGATTCAAGGCTTTGGTACTGGGACTGCGCAACGCCTGAATGTAGATTATGAAACTCTGAAAGCGATTAATCCACGCATCGTCTATTGCGAGATTTCTGGTTACGGCCGAGATGGTCCGCTGGGCAAAGAGCCTGGTTATGATGTCATGTTGCAAGCGTTTGGCGGCTTGGTCAGCACGATTGGCCAATTGAATGGCGAGTATTCACGCGTGAGCTTTTCTCCCGTTGATCTGGGAACTGGAATGCATGCCAGTGCAGGGATTTGCGCCGCCTTACTGCATCAGCAGAGAACGGGTGAGGGCGTGTATGTTGAAGTGTCCCTGTTAGATACAGCGGTGGGCTATATGGTTTATATGGCGCACAATTACTGGTCTTCAGGCAAAGTGCCTAAGCCCATGGGAACCGGCCATCCGTCATTGTGTCCTTACAAAATGTTTCAGACAGCTGATGGACACGTCATGCTGGGTGTGGCTAATGATCGAGCTTGGCGTAAGTTCTGTGATGTGGCAGGTATGCAGGCATTTGTCGATGATCCGAAGTTTGCGACCAATGCGGACCGTGTGACTAATTTTGATGAGACCAATACGCTAGTGGCTCAATATATGTTGCACAAGACCACCGATGAGTGGATTACACAGTTGCGCGATCTGGGTGTGCCGGTGGCACCGATTCACACGCTTGACCAGACCTTATCGAACGAGCAGGTTTTAGCAAGAGATGTGGTGACAACCAGCCACCACCCGACTGTTGGAACTTTAAATCACGTAAGCTATCCCGTCACCTTTAATCATCAGAAACGTGGTCCGGAACTGGTGCCCCCATTGCTTGGGCAGCATTCCCGAGAAATCTTGCTTGAGCGCGGATTTTCAGCGACAGAAGTCGCTGACTTGTTACAGGAAGGCGTGGTGGAGCAAGGAGCGCATTGATAAAGCGCGTGCAATCAGAGCGTGATGAGCTGATTGCGTCCGTTTTGTTTAGCTTGATAGAGCGCACGGTCAGACTGGCGCAGTAAACGCTGGTAGTCAGGGTGACCGTCGTATGTGCTTAAGCCAATGCTTACTGTGATGCTCAGTACTTTACGGTTGGGAAGCAAGAAAGTCTCGTTTCGTAAAGCGGTTAGTAGCCTTTGCATCCCAATCGTGGCCTGGGGCAGGTTGGCATCCGCCATCAAGATCAGAAACTCTTCACCACCCATTCTGAAAATAAAGTCGCCACCACGACATTGCTTTTGTAAAAATTGGGAAAAAGCCACGAGCAACAAATCACCCGTTTCATGGCCATGCTCATCGTTGATTTGTTTGAAGTGATCGATGTCGATGGATGCCAGTGAAAAAGACTTGTTTTCCTTGCGTGACAATTCAACTTCTCGGGTCAAAATTGAAGTTAAAAACCGTCGGTTTAATAAGCCGGTCAGCACGTCTTTGCCTGATTCGATTTCCATACTCTTATTAAAGAGGCTCGAGAGTTGTGTTTGCATGTTCAGCGCCATCGTTCGGATGCGATGGATGTTTGAGGAGCGCTCGGTTAGGGGAAGATCGGGATCTGCCAGAAGGGGTAAGCACTCCTCATCGATTTCGGTCAAAGCCTCGTTGATGAATTGTGTCTCATTTAAACCATCAAAAGCATGACGGGCTTTATGTCGGAACCAAAGCCCAAACTCAGATTTTTGAATCGCAGGTAAACGTTTGACATCCTGTGCAATGGCAGCCTCAAACATGAACTGACTTTCCCAGTCCAGTAAAGCTGCACGCTGTCGTTCACGCTCTGTGGCTAGATTTTCCGTCAGTGAGAATAATCGGTAGGCTTCGCTGCTACGCGCTTTTTCACTGACAGACGTGGTGTAAGCCGCGCTCATGGCCTCCATAGACAAGTCAATGAGCCCATTAAAGACTTTTAGGCAGTTAAAGCGTTCTTGCACGCTGAGATCGCCGGCAAAGACGTGTTGAGCAAAGGTTTGTTTCAGTAAGCGTGCCCCTTTAAGGACTAAGCCGACAGAAACATTCATTCTGGCGTGAATATCACCGATTTTGATTTGTTCGTCATAAATTTCATGAAGGCGATCCCGGGCTGCTGGGTCGCACATTTTGATGACCCAGTTTTGCATCGAATGATGCAGGTGACTATGTACTTTCGTGTGGTTCAGGAACTCATGCGCAACGGGGTCTTGCATCAGGGTGTCGTAAAAAGCGCTTGCTAGATCATTGGCATGCATTTTTACCAAGTGATAGAGCGTATCAAGATCAGATTTTTCAACACTGTCAGAGATCTGGAGCCAGTCTCTGGCAAATGATTGTGCAGTCATATATGTCCTGTATGCAACGAAAGGGGGGTCTTTGTTTGAAGGCAGTGTACTGGCGTAAATCAGAGGAGACAAGTGAAAAGCCAGAATAACCGGGTTCTGTTGGGATAAATCAATGTGAATTGATAACAAGCCCCATAGAATGGATGTCTGTGAGAATTTGCTTAAGCAGGAAATTTGACGATGCAAACGGATGTAACCATTATCGGGGCAGGTCCGACAGGACTTTGCCTGGCCAGTGCTTTGGCAAAAGCCGGGATGCGAGTCGTGCTTCTGGAGCGTCAGTCACGCGATGCGCTGGAGTCACCGCAGTTTGATGGTCGTGAAATCGCGCTGACTCACGAATCGGTGCGGTTGTTAAAAGAGTGGGGTGTGTGGTCTCGAATCTCTGAAACTGAAATCTCAGATTTGCGCCACGCACAGGTGTTGGATGGTCACAATCCCCAGGACGGGATGCAAGTCAGTGCAGCCTTGAGAAAAAAGTCCCAGCTTGGATGGTTGGTCCCCAACTATCTGATTCGTCAGGCCGCTTACGAACAAATACAGGATCATCCCAAGATTGATTTGCTCGATCAAGTGGCCATCAAAGCCGTTCGTAGTGATTCAAAAATGGCTGAGGTGGAGTTAAGTGATGGACAAATTATCCGTAGCACCTTATTGGTTGCTGCGGATAGTCGCTTTTCTGAGACGCGACGGGCGATGGGGATATCCACCCAGATGTTTGATTATGGCAAAAGTATGATGGTGTTTCGTGTCGAGCACGAAGTGGCGCACGATCATGTCGCCTGGGAATGGTTTGGCTATGGACAGACCCGCGCATTGCTACCGATGAATGGTCAAGTGGCTTCTGTCGTTTTGACCTTGCCGCATGAACAACTCAAGGTATTAGAAGCTTTAGATGAGGCAGCGTTTAATCAGGACATCAGCCAGCGCTATGAGTTCAGGCTGGGTCAGATGACGCGGATTAGTGAACGGTTTACTTATCCCTTGGTTGGGACGTATGCAAGCCGTTTTCATGCGCAGCGTTTTGCGTTGATCGGCGATGCGGCTGTTGGCATGCACCCGGTGACTGCGCATGGGTTTAACTTGGGTGTTTTGAGCATTAAGCATTTAAGGGAGGGTGTGATTGACGCTTGGGGTCGAGGACACGACATTGGATCTGAACAAATACTGGCAAATTACACCCGTGCGCACCGACGACAGAGCCTGCCTTTATATGCGGCAACGAATTTGGTGGTGGGTTTATATACCAAAGACCACCAGCCAGCTCGATTGCTTAGGAAAGCGGTGTTGGGTGCTGCTGAACGTATCACGCCTTTTAAGCGATTTGTTGCATCGCAATTGACTGGTTAATCACTAAAAAACCATAATGCCAGCCGCTTGAGCGCAGAGAAATTTACAGCACTTTTAGGACTTGACTGTCAGTCTTGGTGATAAATACAGCTTGGTACAGGGATTTGACCATTTTCCACCACCGAGCTCTTTGGGAACTTGTGATGTGAATCTGGAATAAGTAAGTCGGAACTCAACCAATTTCGGGTGGCAGTCGGGGTCGATACCGTTTGATACAGTGACATGTTTTCTGTCTAGCGCGTATGATAGGGTTGATATTATGACAGGACAAAATTAATGAAAAATCTGTGGTTGATTCGGCATGGCCATGCGTTGAACTTTACCTCGACCGCACACGATCAGGATCGGCTGTTGAGTGAAGAGGGGGTGAATGAAGTTAGCGCGTTAAAGCGATTTTTGGCGCAACGCAATGTGGTACCCGATTTAATCAAGAGCAGCTCGGCAGCACGGACTGTGTCCACGGCTCGTATTCTTGCAGGTCTGACTGAATATGGCGAGAAATCTATACAGGTTTTACCAGAATTGTATCTGGCGAGTACGCAGGCATTGTGGGCGGTTATTTCGCAGACAGACGATGCGGTTCAGACATTGGTGATCGTTGCACACAACCCAGGTTTAGAAGACCTAGTGACTCAATGTGCTGGACGGTTAGTCGGTCTAGGCACGAGTGCAGCGGTCCATCTAACTTTTGATGTGGACTCCTGGCTGGGGGTGACTTCTGAAACCCTACAGCAGATTGATGTAATGGATCCGCTGCAGGTTGCCAAGTCTTAGTGACCTTTGTCGTGGTGATGGATGTGTTCTGATTGACCGCGTACTGGGTTGTGCGTAGCGGCCTTCACTTCAAAGTTAACGATGACGGGTGACTGATTGGTGAACTCTAACGTCAATGGGATGTTTTCGCCGGCCACAAACGGTTTATTCAAACCCACGAACATAATGTGATAGCCACCGGGTTCCAATTTGACTTCGCCATTGGCGGGTACCGGGATATCTTGAACCTGACGCATTTTAGCGACCCCGTCCTCACGCAGAATCGTATGCAACTCGACACGCTTTGCACGATCACTTTGTACGGCTTTAAGCTCTGTCGCCTGACCGCTAGGATTCGTGATGGTGACGTAACCGGCACCATGCTTTTGACCGGGTACAGACGCCCGAATCCAAGGGTCGTTAAATGTCAGTGTGTTTGTTTGGGCAAAGGCTGTGCTCGCTGTAACACTCATCAAAAATGAGATGGCAATAGCCTGTCGAAAACCAAATTTCATGAGAAAGTGCTCCTGTAATGAGTGTCTTAATGCCTTCATTGTAGTCAGTCTAGCTTTGAAAGGATGCAAACTGCGTAGCCAAAAATTTTACATAAGTCCGCCCCGCCGGGTGCTGGTTCATAAAATAACCAAATCAAAATCAGTATGCTTAGCAATGCAGCTAAAACAATCCAGCAGGCTCGCGTACAGAGTGGTTTGGGGCCTACTGGATCGTGTGTTGCCTCATTCGATGATTTTCGATTAGCTGCCATGTTGAATCTTTTACATGGGTGGCTCGGGCACAAACAGGCGGCCACGAGCCATCATCAGAATGGATTTAATCAATAACCATAAAACGAGTAGCGACAGAATGGCCAGTAAGCTAACGGCTAATACGGCCAAGCCCGGATTGTGATTGATGCTCACCATCCTGAAACAAGCTAAGGTCAATGCAGCAGTCGGGAAGGCATAAGCCCAGGCGGATAAAAAGAAGGGCAAACGGATGAAACGGTGCAGGCTGGAGATCAGAATTAAGCCGAGAAATAAACTGATGCCAAACAGAATCTGAGACAGCGTGCCTATTTGTTGGTTTTCTAGGCTTGTAAGCGCAATAAATCCAACTGCAGGTGGTGCTAGAAGGATGAAAAGTGTAGGTAATAAGCGATCCGGCAACGGTGGCTCAAAAAACAACCGACTTGTGATCAGAACGAGTAAGACCATCCAGAAAACCAAACCGATACTAAAAAAGAACCAGCTGGTTTCGGGATAGCCCAGAGGGACGCCCGCGATTGGAATCAAAATATTCCCCACGACTGGGATAAACCAAGCGGGGTTTAGATGAGGACGCTTGTAGTGGTGCTGATGCATCCAGCTATAAAAGGTTGCCATGGTGGCCACAAGCATTGTGATCGAACCTGCAAACCAGAGTAGTCGTGCGAGCTCAGGTCTGGGCTCTAGCCAAAGCTGCGAGAGCAAGATGATGCTGATGGGGATGGTCGCGAAAAAGCTAATTTTGACGGGATGTTGTAATTCTTGCGAAATGGATTTCGGATAACGAATCGCTTTGATAAAGTACGTCACCAACAAGATTAAGAAAAGGGCAGAGGTGAATAAACGCAGTGTACAAGCCGTCTCGTTTGCGCCAATGACATGGGCGCTTGCAATATGCTGCCATCCGAGCGACAAGCCCGCAAAACCCATGACGGATGCAAATGTATTAATCGGAAAGTGTTCCAGCGACTGTCGCTGGTCTGGTGCTGAACGATTAGTTTGCATAAAAAACTCTTTGAATCGAAAGTGTTATTCTGGTTGTCATCAAATGTTCAGTATAGACGATAATCATTATATTATATAAATAAACATAACGATTGTTTAAATTAATCTAGAAATGATGTGAACAGTCTGTGTGCGTAGTGTTCGTGTTGCAGACAAACATTTTTTTACAAAAAATGGTTTTTTTATTTCAAAACGAAGGCCGATTGTGTAAAAATTTATGCGATGACAATGCGCCGCTTTAACGGGTTGCCATTTGGTTGGTCGTAGGCCTATCGCCGATTATTTCTGGACACAAAGACGTTCAGCCGATTCAGGATGGGAATGGCGATTGTCTTGTATTTAACAGATAGCTCAACCCAAAAGGAGGTCGCGAGAAACGGATCACGCAAGGCGTGGTGTGCTATCCCACCTCATTTCCGTGAGGTTTCTCGCTTAAGATTTAATGAAATATAGTTCTTGTCAGGATTTCATAGAGGCTGTGGCGCAACGTAATCCCCATCAGCCAGAATTTATCCAGGCTGTGACCGAAGTTGTCGAAAGCTTATGGCCGTTCATTGAACAAAACCCGCAGTATGCTGAAAACTCTTTACTTGAGCGTTTAGTAGAACCCGAACGTGTTGTGATGTTTCGGGTTGCGTGGGTCGATGACAATAATGAGGTTCAAGTCAATCGCGGTTATCGGGTTCAGCATAACTCTGCGATTGGTCCCTATAAGGGCGGCTTACGATTCCATCCTTCTGTGAATTTGTCCATCCTCAAGTTCCTAGGGTTTGAGCAAACATTCAAGAATGCATTGACGACCCTACCCATGGGCGGTGGTAAAGGCGGCTCTGATTTTGATCCGAAAGGCAAAAGTCAGGGCGAAGTGATGCGTTTCTGCCAGGCATTTATGACGGAGCTCTATCGTCATGTAGGTTCATCAACCGACGTACCCGCTGGTGATATTGGAGTGGGTGGGCGAGAAATTGGCTTTCTGAGCGGTATGTATAAAAAACTCAGTAATCGGTCTGATTGCGTTTTTACGGGTAAGGGCTTGAGCTTTGGTGGTTCTTTGATTCGACCCGAAGCGACGGGTTATGGAGTGGTCTACTTTGCTCAGGAAATGCTCAAGCAACGCGGGTTGTCGTTGGAGGGTTTGCGAGTTGGCGTATCTGGATCAGGCAATGTCGCACAATACGCCATAGAAAAAGTTCTGGCACTTGGTGGGCAGGTTGTGACGGTCTCAGATTCTAGTGGGACAGTCATCGATGATGAAGGCTTTAGTTTAGAGAAACTTGAAGTTCTGATGAGCATCAAGAACAATGACTATGGTCGTGTCAGTGATTACGCACAAAAAGTAGGTGCCCGATTTGAAGTGGGCAGTCGACCATGGCATGTCCCCATGGACGTTGCTTTACCTTGTGCAACACAAAATGAGCTCGATGTCGATGATGCCAAGATGCTGATTCAAAATGGTGTTCTGTGTGTGGCAGAAGGGGCCAATATGCCCACATCCATTCAGGCCGTGCACGCTTTTGAAGAAGCCGATGTTTTATTTGCACCTGGTAAAGCCAGTAATGCGGGCGGTGTCGCGACCTCGGGGCTTGAGATGAGTCAGAATTCATTACGTATGTCTTGGACGCGCGAAGAAGTTGATGCACGTCTCTTTAAGATCATGACGTGTATCCATGACGTTTGCTTGAGTTATGGGCGCGATAAAAATGGCAAAATCAGTTATGTTGATGGTGCCAACATTGCCGGATTCGTGAAGGTTGCGGATGCTATGAATGCGCAAGGTGTGATTTGATACAGAAACACCGCCCGCGCCCACTTTGCATTCTTGTTAGAAAGTTATGTGTAGGCAGCATGCAGCGTCAGATGATTTTGGCGCTGCGTCCCTCAGGCACTTAAAAACACCATGATTCATGGGTTTGCTTACTTTGACGTGGCTTTCAATTCCGTAATTAGAGTGTGGCCTTGCTCAGTGAGGTGATATTGCTGTAAGCGGCTGTTGGGTTTGTCAGGTACCGTCATTGCCAGAATTTGCTCACCCAGTCAATAACGGATTTGGCGATGTAAGGCGTCTGAAATGGATTTGCGCCCAAGCAGATGTGTAAGCTCAGTTTTTCCCGCAACTGAGTCGGCAAGGATCAATGCCACTCTAGCCGCAAGACTTGGCTCTAGTTCCGACTCGAGCTCGATATTAGTGATCTGATCTGACTGCGACGTGGGCTTCTCCAAGAGCCTTGTGAGTCGTCTGTCCTCGGATCAACGTGTTTGATGAGCGTTGCTTGGACGGTATTGACGCCTTTCTAATCGTCGATGCCATGTTCTCTTGAAGTCCCGCGATTGCGATCGTGTCGTGCAGCGAGCGGTACTGAATGTTTCTGGGGTCCGTCATGACGGATATCGGGAGATATTAAGCATCTGCATTGGCAACACGGTGAGCTACGTGATGAGCTCCACAGCAGTGTCGCAAGCATCACTGCTGTGGTCTGAATAAAATCATGATATCAGTGGCTTGAGCGCAGAGGAATTTACAGCACTATTGGGACTTGACTTATTGGCAATAGACTGGTCATTTATTGCCAGTCGCGGCGAACAACAACACGCTGAAGAGGCTTCTCATAGTTCATCCTCGGCACAATTTGTGGGGAGTTTTGATTCTAAACCGGGATATCGAGGGGGTTTTTGTGGCCTATGTGCTTTCTAAGCGATAGTTTTTCTAAGCGATAGGCAAAAGAACACTCTAACCTATTGATTAGATGAGGCTGGTGCCGATGAGAGGAGTCGAACCCCCGACCTTCGCATTACGAATGCGCTGCTCTACCAACTGAGCTACATCGGCATAGGCGTGAATCTTAACAGAAAAAATAAAACCGTGGTTTGTATGGAACATTCTGACCTTGCAATCGGAGAAAGGTGTTGCTTGTTATCGACGAATTTGCATAAATCTTTTTTCTTTGTTAATATTCTTTTTTCACATCCGGTCCCCAATAGCTCAGTCGGTAGAGCGCCGGACTGTTAATCCGTAGGTCGCTGGTTCGAGCCCAGCTTGGGGAGCCAAAATACACTGTGAAATCAAGAAGATAAGCCACTCTAGCCAGTGGCTTTTTCTTTTCTAACTCTTGCTGTGACCTAAACGTGACAACATTTGCGTATTCAGCCAGATGGTCTGCATTCAGGTGAGCATGCTTCCTAACCATTCCAAGCTTCTCCCACCTAACTCCTTCAGAACAAACAGTGGTGTGCCAGACTGCACATGCCATGATGCCCATGTATGACGAAGATCGTGGAATGTGAAATCTTTGATTCCTGCTTTATCAATCGCTGAGTTGAAATCGAGTCGGTCTATTTGCGAGATTTTCTTCCCGCTAAATCCTCAGGAGAATATTAGGGTTTCGTGTGAGCCTTGACGACTTTTGATGACGTCAAGTGCGTCGTTGTTGAGGGGGACGGCTCTGGCATTCTTGGATTTTGCAATGTCGTGACTCAACCACGCAAGACGCCGTCTAAGATCGACTTTATCTCACGTGAGTGAGAATATCTCGTTGGATCGACATCCTGTTGCAAGCGCGAAACGGCAAGCATCATGTACCCACGGCAGTTTGATTGAGCGTAGTAGCGCATCAGCCTAGTTGTGAGTGATCCGGTGAACTCGTATATCAGGCTCTGTTGCTGCTGACAGCCGAGGTGCGGAATCTATCCATCCCGATTCTTGTGCGATCGATAGAATTCTTCTGATGCTTGCTAGATAATGATTTCTGGTTGCAGGCGCGAGCTTGATTGTTGGCCTGTCGTCATACGTTCAGTATGTTGGCAGGTTTCCGATAATGTCATCTTTTGTTAAAGAGTAGATTGAATGTCCTGCAAATACAGTACATCAATATTTAACGTGCCTGACTTTTGTTGCGAGGTCGCGTTGATGTTCGCTTGCTTGAAGAAATGCTATGCGGGCTTGTTCAAATAGGCGTTTAGGCTTATCTCTGGTTTAGTGCATGCGCCATAATTCAGCTTTTAGCCTGTCGTGGTACGCTTGCGACCGCTTGCGGTCGACTGTGCCAGTAGGTCGTCTAATTTTTTACCGACTGGTGATGTGATATCGACCCACCACAAGGAAGATTCTTTATGTTTGCGGATTGACATATATTCTCCTGTTCCCACAGCAATAATCAGATTAGATTGTTGTGCGGTTTTGCAAGGTCGGCAAGTGTTGATGGCCAGACACGCCACCCCCAAGATCCTGTCGTAACTCCAGACTAGATTGTTGGCTTAAGTGAAGGGCACCGATCTCTAAATCTCACAATTTCCTTTGGTTGCTTTGCGTCCATTTGACGTCAGATGTTTGATGCTGATCGAATTCTGAGCCGTCTTGGGCTGTTTGTCGTGGCATTCGCCTTTACATAGGTAGGATCGATAAGTCCTGATTTGGATCAGACGCAGATCATTCAAGCCTTCCTTGAACGGGTAATTACTAATGTTTCAGACTCGTTCTCTGTGGACTAATAGGGTGCACTTGTAATAAAAACCTGTTCCGAATGGGGTAAACCCTGTAAGAAAATCTTTCTTCCTATTCGCTACACTGCATAGGTTGATCGCTTGTCACGATAAAAGATAAATGCCGTGGTTCGCGATCCGTATATAAATGTAACAAGGAGACATGAATGAAATTGCAATTGAAGCTTTTAGGCGTCGCTGTATCAGCCGCACTCTGCAGCCCAATGGCGTTGGCGCAAGACAACTCACTCGATTTGCCAGCCACACTGGCATGGAGTGCTTACGATGTGGGCTCTGGTGGTTATAACCAGGCTGTCGCAATTGGTAATGCATTCAAACAAAAGTACGGCATCAACCTACGGATTTTGCCTGGTAAGAATGACGTTTCCAGAACTTTGCCATTGCGCGAAGGTAAGGTGACTTTCTCTGCGAATGGTGTTGGCGGTAGCTACATGGCCCAAGAAGGGATTTATGATTTCGGCCAAAGCCAATGGGGTCCACAGCCAGTTCGTGCGCTGTTGTTGAACAACTCCGATCAAGCGTTGACAACCGTGGTTGCTGGAGACTTGGGTATTAAAACTCCAGCTGACCTGAAAGGTAAGCGGATTGCCTGGGTGATTGGATCACCCGCATTGAACCAAAACATTACAGCCAACTTGGCGTTTGCTGGTCTGACTTGGGATGATGTGCAAAAAGTCGAGTTCGGTGGGTTTGGTGCCGCGATGGACGGTGTGATTAACGGACAAGCCGATGCTGCGTTCTCATCATCCATTTCTGGTAAGGCTTACGCATTGGCTAAATCACCTCGTGGCATTGCCTATCCAGTCTTTGACCCGAATGATAAAGAAGGCTGGGCACGAATGACGGCATTAGCACCATTCTATTTCCCTGTGAGTGCGACTGATGGTGCAGATCTGAGTGCCGATACACCCGCTCAATCAACTGCTTATCCATATCCAATTTTGATGACGTATGACACGCAAAATACAGAGTTGGTTAAAAAAGTGACGCAAGCAATGATTGATACGTTCGATCTTTATAAAGACTCTGCGCCAGGCAATACAGGCTGGGCGATGGATCGTCAGAAATTCAGCTGGGCTATGCCATACCACGATGGTGCCATCGAAGTCTTTAAAGAGATGGGACTCTGGAGTGATGAAGATCAGGCCAACAATGATCAGTTGGTGAAGCGTCAAGAAGTCTTGGCAAAAGCCTGGCAAGACGTGAAAAGCCGCAAACATGACAGTGAAGAAGCTTTCGAGAAAGACTGGATGAAAACGCGTGGGGAAGCGTTAAAAGCAGCAGGCATGGATCCTGTGATGATGTCTTGGTAATTTTGATTATTCATTACTAACACTGTAGCGAGTCACGATGAGTCAGAGCATAAATAACGAAGCAGCAGAGAAAACTGAACAACCAGCGGGCGCAGCAGAAGAACAGGCGCGCTTGCGACAGCTCAGCGGTTTTTGGAAGGGGGTTGCCATTGCACTTGGTTCTCTAGCTATATTTCTCTCTTTAAATCAGTTGTTGAACTGGGGGTTCTTTATAGGTCATCAGTTACTGGATACCGCCTATTTGTACTCTCTAGGTGCTCTGCTTATCGGGCTGGTTTTTATCTATGTACCCGCGACAGGGAAATCCTCTCGCATAAGGGTGCCATGGTATGACGTCGTTGCATTTCTGATTACGATAGCGGTTTTTTGTTATTTCACACTCAACGCCTACCGAATTATTTCGGAGGCTTGGGAGTTTATGGCGCCGCCCACGGCTGTCATGGTTTCCATCGCTGGCTGGCTGATGCTGTTGGAGGCAACGCGACGGGCAGGTGGTACTGCGGTGTTTGTCGTGGTTGCGCTCTTTTCTTTGTATCCAGTGTTTGCCGAAGTGATGCCAGGTCCGATTAGTGGTTTGGGTCAGGATTTTGAAACCACAATGGCTTATCACTTCACTAGTAGTGAGAGCGTTTTGGGGATTCCCATGCGCGCTTTTGGTGAACTGGTGATAGGTTTTGTGATGTTCGGAGCGGTATTGCAATTTACGGGGGCGGCTGAGTTCTTCAACAACTTAGCGTTTGCTGCTTTCGGTAAAGTTCGTGGCGGCCCCGCGAAAGTTTCGATTGCTGCCAGTGGTTTGATGGGCTCTGTGTCTGGTAGTGTTGTGTCAAACGTCCTGACAACTGGTGTTGTGACCATTCCTGCGATGAAACGCACCGGTTTCTCCGCAAAGTATGCCGCTGGTGTGGAGGCTTGCGCCTCAACGGGAGGCGTCTTGATGCCGCCGATTATGGGAGCCACGGCGTTTGTGATGGCAGCGTTCTTGGGAATTCCATACGGACAGATTGCGATCGCTGCTGCCATTCCATCGATTTTGTTTTACTTTGCGCTCTTCATGCAGATTGACGGCTATGCAGCACGTCATAACTTGAAAGGGTTGCCTGAGGCTGAGTTGCCATCGTTGCGCAAGACCTTCATGGAAGGCTG
Organism: Orrella sp. 11846; assembly: GCF_048820935.1. NCBI lineage: Bacteria > Pseudomonadati > Pseudomonadota > Betaproteobacteria > Burkholderiales > Alcaligenaceae > Orrella > Orrella sp. 11846. The sequence goes on along the minus strand of NZ_JBMERD010000021.1, from coordinate 13,552 downwards.
GCAGTACATCATTGTGTTTGTTGTGCTGATCTGGTTGTTGTTGGTTGAACAAATTGAAGCGTTGGCGCCTTTTTATTCCACAGCACTTTTGTTGATCATCAACCAGTTCAGCCCGAAATATCGTTTGAGCTGGAAAAAACTGGGCAATCTGATTCTGGGTGTGACAGCCTCTTTGTCAGAACTGGCCGCATTGCTCGCTGGTGTGGGTTTGATTATTGGCGCTATGTCAGTGACCGGTCTAGCCGGTACTTTAGCCAATGATCTGATCTATCTGGCCGGTGACAACGTCTATGTCCTCTTAGTGATGGGTGCCATTACAAGCTTTATCTTTGGGATGGGTATGACCATTACAGCTTGCTATATCTTCTTGGCAATTGTGTTGGCACCACCCTTGATTGCATCCGGATTTGATCCGTTGGCTGTGCACTTGTTCATGATGTACTGGGGTATGGTGTCATTCATTACACCGCCTGTTTCACTGGCATCCTTTGTGGCAGCTGGTCTGGCTGGCGCGAGACCTGTCGAAGTGGGTATGCAATCGATGCGATTGGGTAGCACGATGTATTTTGTACCGTTCTTCTTCGTTCTTAACCCTGCGTTGATCTTGCGTGGCGATGGTATGGATGTGTTTGTCGTGATTTTGACCGCCATCATTGGTTTAGCTTTGATTGCCTCGGCGCTCGAAGGTTATTTGCTTAAAGTGGGGCGTATGGATCAAGGCATCATGGGTAGGCTCGCACGTCTATGTCTATTCTTTGGTGGGTTGATGTTCGCACTTCCAGCGGGTGGCGATATTGACTTCACAAACTTTGAGTTGTTGTCGACTGGGATTGTGCTGACGTTGATTTCAATTTTCTTTGCCAAAATCTCTCAACGAACTTCTTCTGTCCCGGCTCGTATGGCGTAACGATCTTTAAGCGTTTAACAAACGCATAGGTTGGGCATCAAAAAAATCGGCTTTGTGCAATTAAGTCACAAAGCCGATTTTCTATGGGGCGGATGTTTGATCTTTGGTTTGAGTTTGTTTCGATCAGTCAAAGAATTTAGCGAATCCAGAGACTGGTTCTCGTTCAGTAACGAGCGTATTCTCAATTTTTGTGGTGTCTTCATAACCCAAAGAAAGGCCGCACAAGACGATTTCATCCTCAGGAATGTCCAAGTGCTTGCGAAGAATTTTATGAAATTGATTTACAGCGGCTTGTGGACAGGTATCTAGACCTCGCGCACGAGCCGCAATCATGACTGATTGATAAAAGCAGCCAAAATCTAACCATGAACCTGCTTCCATAATTCGATTGGTTGTGAAGATTATGCCAACGGGCGCATCAAAAAACTTGAAGTTTCTGGCATGTTGCATAGTCATGCCTTTTTTGTCTTCTCGACCCAGCCCTAACAGGGTATAGAGATCCCAACCGACTTTACGGCGACGTTCCTGATAGGGGCTTTGCCATTTCAGTGGATAGTATTGATATTCAGCTTTGTGTTCAGCATTGATCTCGGGCGTGAGGAATGCATGGGTCATTTCTTCACCCACGGCTTGAAGCGTTTTGCCTGTTGCGACATAAACGTTCCAAGGTTGAGCGTTCGATCCGGAAGGGGCTCTAGCTGCGACCTCAAGAATGCACTCTAGATCTTCACGATCCACTGGCGTTGGCAGATATGCGCGGATAGAACGTCGGCTGCAGAGTACGTCGTCAACAGTTTTTTGAATTTCATTTTGAATCACAACAAAGCCTCCTGATTACCTCGTGTTAATGTTTGACGATACTTGAATTGAGTGGTTTAAGTGCAATAGGCACAGTGTTGCTAGAAATTCTCTCACAGAACATCAGTCGCTAAGAATTGAATATGTCTAAACAAGAAACGGATCACCGAATTAAAGTGGTGGTTTGCCATGTGGGTTCAGGGCAGGAGGGTATTCAGCACCTACCTTGTCATTTAAAATCATTCGCGAACTTGCAAGATGTCTATGTGTTGGCGGCTACGCCACGCCCATCACAATGGCCTGTTGTGCTACGTTTTGAAAGACTAACGCAAGACGAGTTGACCCAAGCGCCGGATGGTTCTTGTTTGTGTTGTTCCATGCGCTCTGAAATCGCGGCATTTTTAGCCAAGCTTTTTATGGCCATGCTGGCACGTATTGAGAAACCCGTTAAATACATCGTTGTGGTTACAGAAAGTAAGGGTGTCGATGCGTTGCGACAGACACTGACACATACGCCTTTTTTGGCGCAACGTTATGTTTTTGATGAAATGAACATATGTATTTCTTCAAATTGCATTACGTAACACGTAGTTAACGTAATACATACCTGAAAGTCGAGTTGGAAACAGATAAGAAAAAACCCCTGTTCGCTTTTGCGAACAGGGGTTTTTAAATTTGGTTGCGGGGGCAGGATTTGAACCTACGACCTTCGGGTTATGAGCCCGACGAGCTGCCAGACTGCTCCACCCCGCGTCTGGAATAAAAGAAGTATAGCAAAGCTTTTTGTTTAATGCAAATAATAGGGTCGAACTATATCTTTTGCGTGAGATTTGTGTGAAATTTGTCCCTCTTTGTTGTGATGTAATTGCATTGCCTTGTTAGACTTGTCCTCTTCTCTGCATGAGTGAACCGATTTATGTTGTCCGATCTAAAGCTTAAAATGACACTGAGATTACAATGGACGAGCCACACATCTTAAAAGTGCTGGAGACTGCACTTTTGTGTGCGGATCACGCGTTGACAGTTGCAGAAATGCAAAATCTGTTCGAATCTGGCGAGGTGAACGCAAAAGAATTGCAAATTTTGCTGGAAAAATTACAGCAACAATGGCAAGATAGAGGGATGGAGCTCGTGGAGATTGCGAGCGGCTGGAGATTTCAGAGTAAGAAATCAATGCAGCGCTTTCTTGAGCGTATGAATCCCGAGAAAGTTCCACGTTATTCGCGAGCTGTGTTGGAGACGCTGGCTATCATTGCCTGGAGGCAGCCAGTCACACGGGGCGATATTGAAGCGATACGTGGTGTCAGTGTGTCGTCTCAAATTGTAAAATCCTTGGAAGAGCGGGGTTGGATCGAAACGATCGGCTATCGGGATAGTCCTGGTCGACCATCGTTATTGGCGACAACTCAGCAATTTCTTGATGATCTTGGGCTACAGACTCTAAGTGATTTGCCAGCAATCGAGCCACCGTCGCAGATTGATTTGGTGCAAGCCGTCGAGACAAATCAGCCCAGTGTGTCGACGACTGATGAGTCGGAACAAATTGAGATCAATACGTCGAGCTCTGAAGCTTCAGACCTAGAGCAGAAGCAGGATTAGGCTTGATCCGTTCAAAAATTTATAGAATTAGAATATCGATGCATGGCGACGTGATCTGTCCGTGCGCAATGGAGTAAATGTGAGTACTGAAAATCATCAGGACCAATCGCCGATTGTGGCGCAAGCGCAAGATGTGCAAGCACCTAAAAAACCGCGCGCCCGTAAAGCTGCTGCAAAAAAAGTTGCACGTAAAACAAGCGCTAAAAAAAACGCTCAGAAAGTTGCCGAACAGCCTCAACTTGAAACGGATGCAACGCCTGAAACACCCAGAAAACCAACAAGAAAACTACGCACCCCATTTCGACGTGGCCGTTCTGATACACGAGCTTCTGGGAAAGCGTCACGATCTTCAAATCAAGATCAGGCGGTACAGCAGTCCTCAATGGATGACGGTGATAGCGAACAAGCTTACCAATACTTACAGAAGGCACCTGGAACAGACAAGCGTCTTGACAAGTTTCTCAATAGTGAGGTGTTAAGACCGAAGTTACATAAAGTACTGGCCCAGGCTGGGGTTGGTTCCCGGCGTGAGATGGAAGAGCTGATTGTGGCGGGGCGTGTTTCTGTCAATGGCGAGCCCGCACATATTGGTCAACGTGTTGCACCAACAGATGTGGTGCGGGTCAATGGTAAACCGGTTTCACGTGCTTCAACACGTAAACCACCGAGAGTCATTCTTTATCACAAGCCAGCTGGTGAAATCGTGAGTCACGATGATCCTCAAGGACGTGCCACTGTGTTTGCACGCTTGCCTAAGATTAAAGTGGGTAAGTGGCTGTCTGTTGGTCGTCTTGACTTGAATACTGAGGGATTGTTGATTTTGACGACCTCGGGTGATCTGTCAAATCGCCTGATGCATCCGCGCTACGGTAAAGAGCGAGAGTATGCAGTCCGTTTACTGGGAGAGTTGACGGATCAGGATCGTCAACGTCTGCTCAAAGGAATTGAGCTTGAAGATGGGATGGCCAACTTTGGGACGATTGAGTTCCTGGGTGGTGAAGGTAGCAATAAGTGGTATTGTGTCACAATTCATGAAGGTCGTAATCGGGAGGTGCGTCGAATGTTCGAAGCAGTCGGTTTGACTGTGAGTCGACTGATGCGCACACGGTTTGGTGATATTGTGTTGCCCTCAGGTTTGAAGCGAGGTCGTTGGGAAGAGTTGTCACCCAATTTGGCCAGTGCACTGATGGTTCGACTTGGGCTATGGAAAGATGAGGATGAAGAGGTTGTCCGTGGGCGTCACCGCCAACGCCAGCCTCTGAGTCATGACAATGCGTTGCCGCCAGGGTTTAAGCAGCCTGCTTCGGATCGACCACTGTTCTTGAGTGAGCCAAGTTCCGGTTTGCGTCGTCAATCAACCCGCGGTGGTTCGGGGCGCGCAAAGGCGAGGCCAGACCCATTGCATAGTGGTGTATTAACAGTGGCGGGCGGTTTTGCGAACGGCCATCCACAAACGGCTGGGCAACCACAGCGCAAAGCTAGAAAAACACGTGGTTCGCAAGCAGGTGAGCGAGTCGCAGGTCCTCAGGGGCAAATCGGTCGAAAATCAGCTTCTAAGAAAACTGCATCACGCGGTCCGGCTAAAGGAAAAGGCGCGAGCGGTGGACGACGAGGTCGATCGGCGGACTGGCAACCAAGTGGTGCTTCTGCGCATGAGTCGAGCCTGCCATTTCGAAAGTAACATCTTGTGGTGTTTAGAAGTTTTCTGAAATAAATCTGTCGATAACAGCCGTTGTTTGTTTCAGGAAGTATGGTTTCATGTTACTATTCTGGGCTTGAATGCCTCTACGTTTGTGGTGGCTGGTGTAAGGCTACGTGTTGCAGCTGTGACTCAAAGGGTTGTGTGTCTGAATTAAGTAATCGATGTCGATCGCAAATTCAGCAGGATCTTTGAGCGAATGTCTAGGTGTGGTCTTATTCAGTCTCGCATCCTGTAAGAGGTCGCCAGATTGATGGAATGGGCTGTTCAACAGCCCTTTTTTTTTAAAAGAATGATCGATTTAATTCAATTAACGCGCGAGGCGTTGGCCTCGATGGATTTGGAAGTGGTTAGTGTGGAGCGTGCGCCCATGGGTTTGCTGCGCGTGACAATTGACCGCCCAGACGGCGTGCGTATTGAGCACTGTGAGTTGGCAAGCCGCCAGCTATCACGTGTTTATGAGGTAGAGGATATTGACTATCGGCGTTTAGAGGTTGGTTCGCCTGGTGTCGATCGTCCATTGCGCACAGTTGAAGATTTTGAACGGTTTGCAGGTGAACGGGTCGAAATTCGTTTATTTGAGGCCGTTGATGGGCAAAAAACATTCGTGGGCCAGCTGCTCAAGAATGATGCTGAAGGTAAACAGGAGACGCAAACGGATGAAAATCCGTCTTACGCCGTTGTGTTGGAAACTAAGAAGGGAGTGGGTCGACGTGTTGAGTTCACCTTTGATGAGGTAGAACGCGCGAAGTTGAATCCACTTTTAAATTTCAAAGGTAAGAAGCGATGAGTCGCGAAGTTTTATTGCTAGTTGATGCACTGGCACGAGAGAAGAACGTCGATCGCGAAGTGGTGTTTGAAGCGCTGGAAGCCGCGCTGGCATCTGCAATTAAGCGACGCTTTGAACCGGATGTTGATATCCGTGTTGAGATTGACAGAACAACGGGTGAAAGTGAATCGTACCGACGCTGGTTAGTCGTACCTGATGAAGATGGGTTGCAAGAGCCAGATCGTCAGGAGTTGCTGTCAGACGCTCGCGAAGTCGCTCCCGATATTGAAGTGGGTGATTACATTGAGGAAGAGCTCGAGCCGATGGATGTGGGTCGGATCGGCGCCCAGACTGCAAAACAAGCCATTATGCAGCGTGTGCGCGATGCAGAACGTGAGCAGATTCTGAATGAGTTCTTGGATCGCAACGAATCAGTTGTTTCAGGTACAGTCAAACGGATGGATAAAGGCGACTGTATTATTGAAACGGGCAAAATCGAGATGCGTTTGCCGCGTAGTGAAATGATTCCTAAAGAGAATCTTCGCATTGGCGATCGTGTTCGCGCGCTGGTTTTGCGGATTGATCGTGCTGCCCGCGGTCAACAAGTGATTTTGTCAAGAACATCACCTGATTTCATCAAGCAGTTGTTTGAGAACGAAGTGCCCGAGATTGAACAAGGGCTGTTGGAGATCAAAGCGGCAGCCAGAGATCCTGGTGTGCGCGCAAAGATTGCTGTTGTTGCTTACGATCAGCGCATCGATCCGATCGGTACATGTGTTGGCATGCGTGGTTCGCGTGTCACAGCAGTTCGAAACGAGCTGGGCGGTGAGCAGGTTGATATCGTTTTGTGGGCAGAAGAGCCTGCAGAGTTTGTGATTGGCGCACTTGCACCGGCAAGTATCGAGTCCATCTTGGTCGATGAAGATCGCCACGCCATGGATGTGGTGGTGGATGAAGAAAACTTGCCCAAGGCGATTGGTGCCAGAGGTCAGAACGTCCGTCTGGCCAGTGAGTTGACTGGTTGGCAAATCAACATCATGACACCAGAAGAAAGTCAGGCGCGTCAGGATTCTGAGCGCCAGACAATGCGTGAAAGTTTTATGCGCACGTTGGATGTGGATGAAGCCATTGCCGATATCTTGATTGATGAAGGTTTTTCAGGGCTGGAAGAAATCGCTTACGTGCCCATGATCGAACTTCAGGAAATCGAAGCGTTTGACGAAGAAACGGTTAACGAGTTGAGAACTCGTGCGCGTAACGCTTTGCTTGCGCAGGCTATTGCGCAGGAAGAGCTGGTTGAAACCGGTCAGGATTTATTAAGTCTGGAAGGTATGACTTCAGATCTGGTTGCCTTGCTCGATGAGCATGATGTGAAAACTAGAGACGATCTGGGAGAACTCGCGACTGATGAATTGTCGGAAATGAGTGGTCTGGATCAAGAAGCAGCCGCAAAACTCATCTTGGCAGCGCGTGCGCACTGGTTCACAGATGAAGAGTAAATAATTGAAGCCTGTCGGGCGCACCTGAGTGCTGAGACTGACAGGCGTAATGAGTGTATGAGAGAGTCTATGTCGAGTATTACTGTCGCCCAATTTGCGTCCGATTTGAAAATGCCGGCCGAGGTCGTGCTTGAGCAGTTTCGTGCTGCGGGTGTGAATGTGAATGGGACTGACGATGTTGTTTCGGAAGCGGATAAATCCAGACTGCTGGAGTCATTGCGTCGTGCCCATGGTTCGGATGATGGGAAAAAAATCACACTGACACGTCGGCAAACATCTGAGATTCGCCAGGCCGATGCGGCTGGACGCTCTCGCACCATTCCAGTTGAAGTGCGTAAAAAACGTGTATTCGTCAAGCGTGATCTGACCGAAGCAGCGGCCGAGGCTGCCACGCAAGAGAAACCTGCAGCAGCGGCAACACCAGAGGTGCGCAAGCCCGTTGAGCAACCTGCTGAATCGCCGGCTGTGAAAGTTGCGCCAACGCCTGCAGCCGCTTTAGTTGAAGCGCCAGAAACACCTAAAACAACCGCAACACCTGCTAAAGAAGTGTCTGCGACACCTGAAGCTAAGCCAGTTGAGCCAGCACAGGTGAAAAAAACGGAAGCTGAAAAACCTGCAGTCGCTGAAAAAACAACCCAGCAAGAGACTGTGTCAGCCGACAATAAGTCGATTAAGCCCGAGGCAGCTGAGGTAGAAAAAGCGCCTGAAGCAACGTCGCCTGTCGCTAAAGAAAAAGTGTCAGAAACACCTGCTGTGGCGAAGGCTGCACCTGAAGCTAAAAAAGACGATCAAAAAGAAAACGTGATTTCTGAAAAAGCACCCACAAAAGAAGACAAGCCAGCAGAGAAGCAGCCTGAAGTGAAAGCTGTGGCGGCTGAAACTGAGAAAGTAAAGAAAGACAAGCCTGAAGTGGCCAAAGTTTCTCCCAAGCGTGCAAGTCGTGCGAAAGCAAAAGACATGAGCGATGAAGAAGCAAGGCGAGAACTGGCTCGTCAGCAAGCTGAAGAAGAAGCAGCTGCGCTACGTGCCATGTTAAACCGTCCTCGTAAAGTGCTTAGAGCAGAGCCTGACCCTGAAACGGGTAAAACGGCAAGCCGTAAAGCAACACCTGTCAAACCTGCAGAAAAACCGGCGACTGGACCTAAAAAGCCAAGCAAACCAGCTGAAGCAGCGACGGGTTGGAAAGATGATAAAGCGTCCAAACGTGGTGGTGGCGGTAACAGAACTGCAGCGGGTGGTCGTGATAGCTGGCGTGCGGGTTCAGGCCGAGGCGGTCGAGGTTCAAGACGTGGTCGAGGCGCGGCACCGCAAGAGGTCGCACCAGTCGAATTTGTCGCACGCGAAATTCATGTGCCAGAAACAATTTCTGTTGCAGATCTCGCACATAAGATGTCTGTGAAAGCAGGTGAAGTGATTAAGCTGCTCATGAAAATGGGCCAAATGGTCACGATTAACCAAGTGCTTGATCAAGAAACTGCCATGATTGTGGTTGAAGAGCTTGGTCATACTGCAGTGGCGGCGAAACTGGATGATCCTGAAGCATTCTTGATCGAAGATGAAAACGTGGTTGAGGTTGAAATGTTGCCTCGTCCGCCTGTGGTGACCGTGATGGGTCACGTGGATCACGGTAAAACATCGTTGTTGGATCACATTCGTCGTGCCAAAGTGGCTTCCGGTGAAGCCGGTGGGATTACCCAGCATATTGGTGCTTATCACGTCGAAACAGAAGGTGGTGTTGTGACCTTCTTGGATACACCTGGACACGAAGCGTTTACAGCGATGCGTGCACGCGGTGCCAAAGCGACTGATATTGTGATTCTTGTTGTGGCGTCAGATGATGGTGTGATGCCGCAAACACGTGAAGCGATCCACCACGCCAAAGCTGCCGATGTGCCGCTCGTGGTTGCGATTACCAAGATAGATAAACCCGAAGCGAATCCAGAACGGATTAAGCAAGCCTTGTTGGCTGAAGAAGTCGTTCCAGAAGAGTACGGCGGTGATGTGCCATTCGTTTCCGTATCTGCACGGACAGGACAGGGCATTGATGAGTTGCTAGAAAACGTATTGTTGCAAGCAGAAATTCTGGAGCTTGAAGCACCCGAAGAAGCGCCTGCACGTGGTTTGATCATTGAAGCACGTCTTGACCGCGGCCGTGGTCCTGTTGCAACGGTTCTGGTTCAGTCGGGTACATTGCATCGCGGTGACATGGTGTTGGCTGGTGCCACGTACGGTCGTGTGCGTGCCATGTTGGATGAAAACGGTAAAGCGGTCGATAGCGCAGGACCTTCAATTCCTGTTGAAATTCAAGGTTTGTCCGACGTCCCATCGGCCGGTGATGAGCTAAATAGCTTGGCTGATGAACGTAAAGCCCGTGAGATTGCGCTCTTCCGTCAAGGTAAGTTCCGCGATGTGAAATTGGCACGCCAGCAGGCCGCGAAATTGGAGTCCATGTTTGAACAAAGCGTTGAAGGCGTTCAGACATTGTCGTTGATCATTAAGACGGACGTTCAAGGTTCTCAAGAAGCATTGGCGAACTCTCTGATTAAACTGTCAACAGATGAAGTGAAAGTTCAGGTTGTGCACGCAGGTGTGGGTGGTATTTCTGAAAGTGACGTGAACTTGGCAATTGCTGCCGGTGCGGTTGTGATTGGCTTTAACGTGCGCGCAGAACAAAGTGCACGTAAGTTGGCAGAAAACAATGGTATCGACATCCGCTACTACAACATTATTTATGATGCGGTCGATGAAGTGAAAGCAGCGTTGTCAGGTATGTTGACGCCTGAGCAGCGTGAAGAAGTCATTGGTATGGTTGAAGTCCGTGAGGTTTACCATATTTCACGCATCGGTACTGTGGCGGGATGTATGGTGACAGAGGGCTTGGTCAAACGTGATTCGCAAGTTCGTTTGCTGCGTAACAACGTGGTGATCTGGACTGGATACTTGGATTCATTACGTCGCTTTAAAGATGATGCCAAAGAAGTTCGTGCGGGCTTTGATTGCGGTATTACGCTTCGAGGTAATAACGATATCGAACTGGGCGACCAGATGGAGATATTTGAGATTTTACAAGTGGCTCGTTCACTATAAAATCACCTGATAACGTATTGATGGCGTTTTAATGGCAAGACATAAACAGAAAAAACCGGTCACCGCACGAAACGTGCGTTTGGCCGAACAGATTCAAAAAGATCTGGCGGTTTTGATTCAACGTGAAGTTGATACAAAACAGGCTGGGTTGATCACTTTGTCTGGGCTCGATCTGTCCGCAGACTATGCCCATGCAAAGGTGTATTTCACAGTCATTGGTGCAGATGCTCAGCACGCAGAAGATCTGTTGAATGACAAAGCAGGTTGGTTGCATTCCCAACTATTTAAAATGCTGCACATTCACACGGTGCCCTCTCTAAAGTTTCTCCATGACGGACATCTTGAGAGGGGTATTGAAATGGCCCGTCTGATTGAAGAAGCCAATGCGCCACGCGATGCGCAGGCGTCTTCAGATGTGAATGATTCGGATTCACAAAGCTGAACCGATTTGTAACACTGACATTGATTGAAATTGCATGAGAAAACGTCGAGGTCGTGTACTAGATGGGTTGCTGCTTCTAGACAAACCGGTGGGACTGTCGAGTAACCACGCATTACAACGTGCAAAGCGTCTGTACGATGCGCAAAAAGCTGGACACACTGGTACTTTGGATCCCTTTGCAACAGGGTTGTTGATCTGTTGCTTTGGTCGAATGACAAAGCTGGCAACCGCTTTGTTAGATGCCGATAAAACCTATTTAGCACAGCTACAGTTTGGTGTGCAGACAACCTCAGGTGATCCTGAAGGTGAGGTCACAACACGCCATGAAGGTCAGATTGATCTGAATGAAGCCGTGCTAACAGAAGTTTTATCGAAATTTGAAGGCGAAATACAGCAAGTCCCCCCAATGACTTCTGCATTGAAGCATCGGGGTAAACCGCTCTATACCTATGCGCGACAAGGGATTGAAATTGAACGCCCACCAAGGACGGTCCAAATTCATTCATTGAAGTTGCATTCCATTGAAGGCACACAAGCCTGGGTTGAAGTGCACTGTAGTAAAGGTACTTACGTTCGAACACTCGCTCAAGACATTGGGCTTGCGTTGGGTGTGGGTGCTTACCTGACCCAATTGCGTCGTACACGGATTGGTCCGTTTGATATGAAAGATGGTTGGGCACTGGAACAATTGTCAGAGAATGATGATCGTGATCAATGCTTGATCCGTTACGATGAATTACCTCAAGAGCTCAAGGATGCCTTGCCCTGGCGCCCTGAATAAGCGAATAGCGTGCGCATTATTTGATGCGCACAGACTGAAGACATTATTGAATAAGGAAGTTTACATGTCGCGCGCATTGCGTAATATTGCCATTATTGCCCACGTGGACCATGGCAAAACAACGATGGTTGACCAGTTGCTTAAGCAATCTGGAACGTTCCGTGACAATCAGCAGATGGCTGACCGAGTGATGGATTCGGGTGACATTGAACGTGAACGCGGAATTACGATTCTCGCAAAAAACTGTGCAGTGGATTATGAAGGCACTCACATTAACATCATCGACACGCCGGGGCACGCAGACTTCGGTGGTGAAGTTGAGCGTGTGTTGTCGATGGTTGATGGTGTCTTGTTGTTAGTGGACTCGGTTGAAGGCCCCATGCCTCAGACCCGCTTCGTGACCCGAAAAGCCCTTGAGTTGGGTTTGAAACCCATCGTGGTTGTGAACAAAGTGGACCGTCCTGGTGCACGTCCGGACTATGCAGTGAATGCCACGTTTGATTTGTTTGACAATCTGGGTGCGACTGAAGAGCAACTGGATTTCCCTGTCATTTATGCTTCAGGCCTTTCTGGCTATGCGGGTTTGACATCGGATGTGCGCAGCGGTGATATGCGTCCACTTTTTGATGCAATCTTGGAATATGTGCCTGTCCGTGAAGATGATCCGAATGGTCCCTTCCAGATGCAAATCATTTCATTGGATTACAGCAGCTATGTCGGAAAAATTGGTGTAGGCCGTGTGAATCGTGGTCGCCTTAAACCCGGGATGGATGTCACTTTCCAGTTTGGGCCTGAAGGTAAACCCGGTCAGGGGCGTATCAATCAGGTCTTGAAGTTCAAAGGGCTTGAACGCGTTCAAGTGTCTGAAGCTGAGGCCGGTGACATTGTGTTGATTAACGGGATTGAAGATATCGGTATTGGTTGCACGATCATGGATCCGTCTTCACCCGATCCCATGCCCATGCTGCGTATTGATGAGCCGACGCTGGTGATGAACTTCATGGTGAACACTTCACCTCTGGCAGGTCGAGAAGGTAAGTATGTGACTAGCCGTCAGATTCGTGAGCGTTTGGATCGTGAACTCAAAGCCAACGTGGCAATGCGTGTACGTGATACGGATGATGACACGGTGTTTGAAGTGGCTGGACGCGGTGAATTGCAATTAACCATTCTCCTTGAGAACATGCGTCGCGAAGGCTATGAGCTGGCGGTTTCACGTCCTCGAGTGCTGTTTAAAGAAGTGGATGGTGTTCGTTGCGAACCCTATGAGCTTTTGACTGTTGATCTTGAAGACGGTCATCAAGGTGCGGTGATGGAAGAGCTTGGTCGTCGTAAAGGCGATTTGCTAGATATGCAGCCAGATGGCCGTGGCCGTACACGCTTGGAGTATCGAATTCCTGCCCGTGGTTTGATTGGTTTTCAGGGCGAATTTATGACGCTGACTCGTGGAACGGGTTTGATGAGCCATATCTTTGATGACTATGGTCCTGTTCGAGATGGGTCAGTTGGTGAACGCCGTAACGGTGTGTTAGTCAGCCAAGATAATGGTGAGGCAGTGGGTTACGCTTTGTGGAAGTTGCAAGAGCGTGGTCGTCTGTTTGTGTCTCCAGGTGAGCCGCTCTATGAGGGCATGATTGTCGGTATTCATATTCGTGACAATGATTTGGTAGTCAATCCCATTCGTGAGAAAAAACACACGAACGTTCGTGCATCGGGTAAGGATGAGCATATTGACTTGACCCCGCCAGTGCAATTGACACTGGAGTACGCAGTCGAGTTTATTGATGATGATGAACTTGTGGAAGTCACGCCTAAATCTATTCGTCTGCGCAAACGCTACTTGTTAGAGCATGAGCGTCGCAGAATGGCGCGTGAAGCCAATGCAGCTTCAGCATCTTAATCTGAACGCTTGAAAGCATAAAGAAGCCCGAATCATTCATTTGATTCGGGCTTCTTTTTAAAGACGTTTTT
>NZ_JBMERD010000020.1:0-40887 GCF_048820935.1 Orrella sp. 11846 | reverse complement strand
CTAGCCATCTCTAAGTTCGCCCATTCCACGTGCTCACGACTATAAGTGTCAGTTTTCCAGCCAATAGATATTACCGATTCACCTGAGTAAAGACATTCAGCGTGGAATCAATTCCTTTTCTTCTCATTTGGCGATCCCTCTTTGCGGTCTATGCCTAGCTTCCATGGATTTTCCAATGTGATCTAAATCGGGATTCGCCAAATCAAATAATTGTCGCTCAAAGCCATAGATGACCATCGCCTCGACAAAGAGCCCTAGAGATACGGTAGGCAGGCCCTGCTCTAGCCTGCGCCATGTGTGTCTAGAAACGCCTACTCTTTGTGCGACAGCTTCTTCTGTGTCACGCCTGCGCAGTCTTGCTGTTCTGATATTATTTCCAATTGCAACCAACGCACGCTCTCCTTGAAAGGAAGTTAAGCCATGCCTTGAGGACGTGATTAGAGGATTGCCATCTGGATTAGTTAGCGGATTGTTAACCAAAGTTTTGCAATTGTCATTCATTATAATTGTCCTATACAGATGACATAACTGCAAATGATGTATCACATACAGGACAAACTGAGCAAAACATCATGATATTTAAATTGTATCCATAACAACGCTAAGCACAACAACCACAAAGCTTGCATCTCTGCCGCACCACTCTGTATGCAGACTCTCTACACCAATAGTCGTTCGATCATACTGGGCACAAAAAAATAAGGCCACAGTCATTGTGGCCTTAGGAAATACAGATAAACTTAATCACTAACTAGTCATAGCTGATTGGCTTGTCGCCAAGCTTCAAAATCCTTCAGCGTTTGTTCATCGGTGGGTGGATACAAACCGAGAATCGACTGACCTTTGGCAACCCGCTCCATCACAAAGTCTTCAAAGATGGTCATTTCAATGGCTTCTTCAGCGACCTCATCTGCGATATGGGCTGGAATCACAATCACACCATCAGCATCACCCACCAAAATGTCGCCTGGGAATACCGGGGCATCACCACAACCCACAGGCACATTGATATCAATCGCTTCGTGCAAGGTTAGATTGGTCGGTGCCGACGGACGTTGCTGATAAGCACCAATCCCAATATTGGCAATCTCAGCGCTGTCTCGAAATCCCCCATCAGTGACGACACCTACCACACCCCGTTGAAACAAGCGGCTAATCAGAATGCCACCAGCCGAGGCGGCTCGAGCGTCCTTACGGCTGTCAATCACCATCACAGCACCCGGCGGGCACATTTCAATGGCTTTGCGTTGTGGGTGCTCTCGATCCCGAAACACCTCCAAACCATTGCGATCTTCACGTGCTGGCATATAACGCAAGGTAAAGGCAGGCCCCACCATATTCTCATCATGTTTTGATAAGCGAGTCACGCCTTGGATGAATTGATTTCGTAAACCACGTCGATATAACAGCGTGGCAAGCGTTGCGGTACTCACCCGCATCAGACGGGCTTTTGTTTCTGCATTCATGGTTGTCATCACAAGGACTCCTCAGAAAATATCGGGTTCATCGACTGGACGGCCAAAGCTAGTCTGCAAGAAGTCGAAATCACAGCCTTCATTGGCTTGCTGAATATGTTTGGAGAACATCCAGCCGTAGCCACGCTCATAGCGCTTTTCTGCAGGTTTCCACTGCGCCTGACGCGCTGCGAGCTCTTCATCACTGAGTTCAACTCGTATCGATCGGTTAGGGACATCGACCGTAATCAGATCCCCTGTTTGAATGAGTGCTAGAGGCCCGCCCACATAGGATTCAGGTGAAATGTGCAACACACAGGCTCCATAGCTGGTGCCGCTCATGCGCGCATCGGACAATCTCAACATATCCCGCACACCCTGTTTTAGCAGCTTTTTGGGCATCGGCAACATCCCCCACTCCGGCATGCCTGGGCCACCCAAAGGACCTGCATTTCGCAACACTAGAATATGGTCCGGCGTCACATCAAGATCATCGCTGTCGATCACAGCTTTCATCGACGGATAGTCATCAAACACCAAGGCGGGACCCGTGTGTTGATGCAGGTGCTCTGGACAGGCACTAGGTTTAATCACACAGCCATCGGGTGCGAGGTTACCCCGCAAAACGGCGAGCGCACCTTCAGCATAAATCGGATTATCAAACGGACGAATCACATCATCATCAAAAACCTCAGCGTGCTCAATGTTCTGCCCCAATGACTGGCCATTGACCGTGATGGCATCTAGATGCAAATGATCCTTCAAACGACTCATCAAGCCAGGTAGGCCACCGGCATAGTAAAAGTCCTCCATGAGGTATTTTTCACCGCTAGGTCGCACATTGGCCAACACAGGAATGGTGCGGCTATACCGATCGAAATCATCCAGAGAAATGTCACGTCCTGCACGACGTGCTTGCGCAATCAAATGGATGATGGCATTGGTGGAACAACCCATTGCCATGGCCACCATAATGGCGTTTTCAAAAGCATCGTGTGTTTGGATCTGAGACGGTGTTAAATCTTCCCAAACCATGTCCACAATGCGACGACCAGTCGCAGAGGCCAAACGCAAATGACCGGAATCTGCTGCAGGAATGGATGAGGCTCCTGGCAGTGTCATCCCCAATGTTTCAGCGATCGCAGTCATTGTCGACGCTGTCCCCATCGTCATACAGGTTCCGTAACTGCGAGCAATACCGCCTTCAATCTCTAACCATTGCTGGTCATTAATGAGGCCTGCACGTCGGTCGTCCCAGTATTTCCAGGCATCTGAACCCGATCCAAGCACTTGGCCACGCCAGTTTCCACGCAGCATGGGACCTGCCGGAAAGAAAATCGTGGGTAAGTTCACACTCGTGGCACCCAATAGCAATGCAGGCGTGGTTTTATCACAACCACCCATCAACACCACACCATCGACTGGATGACAGCGAATGAGTTCTTCTGCATCCATGGCGAGCATGTTTCGATACAGCATCGTGGTTGGCTTTACAAACTGTTCTGCAAGCGACAAAGCTGGCAACTCAATCGGCATCCCACCGGCCTGAAGAATGCCACGTTTAATATCCTCGACTCGGTGCTTAAAGTGCGCATGGCAGGGATTGATATCTGACCAGGTGTTGAGAATCCCGATCACGGGTCTACCTTGCCAGTCCTCAGGGGCATAGCCCATCTGCATCGCACGTGAGCGGTGTCCGAAAGAGCGCAAATCATCTGGCTCAAACCAGCGTGCACTGCGTAGTGTTTTTGGGTCCTTTTTCTGATTCAAAGTTGTCTCCTTTTATTTTCCAGTGGATATCATGAGCACCATTGTGTCCGAAAGTCTTCCTCAACGGGTAATTTCCAGAACAATTGACCATTACGCTTTTTAGCAATCGGCTCCAAGTTTGCCAACCACTCACGTCCATTGACCTCGTGAGGCTCACCGGTCAACCAATAGGTTCGATCTCCGCTCTGGCAAAGCAACGGCAGCAATTGTGCAGGCTCAATCAAGGTGCCGCCACCTAGCATCGGTGAGAACTCAGCCGCCTCATGTAATTCATTACGCCAGGTATCACCTGCAGGCAAATGGGACCATGGGAAGATGACCCAAGCAGGATTAGGGTGGCCGGTATAAAACGCCAAATCAAACGGATAAACATCCAAATAAACGAACTGATCCTCAGCTTGAATCTGTGATTTAAAAACAGCCACAGGCTCTTTACTGCTGTGATTGTTGGCAAACATGAACGCGATCAGTGCGATCAAACACATCGCAAATCCAGCCATCGCCGTGATCGCAAACGCTCTGAGATCCCGCTGCGTTCTGCTGCCATGCAAACATGCCACAATCGCTTCTGCAATCAACACGGACAAAGCCGGCACGACTGGCACAGCATAGCCAATTAGCTTAGACGCGGGTAAAGAGAAAAACAGCACAATGATCACAATCCAGATGAGCATCAATCCATGCCAAGCACGATCAAATTGCATCGGTCCACGCTGCCAGATATAACGAATCAGCCAAAGCGTCCAGGGCATACACAAACCGAGAATGACTGGGAAATAAAACCAAAATGGCTGTTGCTGGTTAAACCCTGTTGTCAGATAACGCTCAAAGTGCTGGTAAATAAAGAAATAATGCAAAAAGCCAGGCACTTCAATGGCCATGACGATGAACCAAGGTAACACAACGATCAAAAACGCCACCCAAACCGGCCAATTCAAGAGCACCCGAAAACCCTGATAACGTCGTGTCCACAGCAACCAAAAGAACAAGATTGCACCCGGGAGCACCACACCGATGAGCCCTTTTGCTAAGACCCCAAGAGCTGCCAGTACTCCTGTCAGAATCGCAAAACCCAGCGCACCTTTTTCTTGTTGCGTCTGACGTGAAACCGCCTCTGCACCTGCCAGAATGGTGAGCGTAATCATCGCAGCGACCAACATATCGAGGTTGGCGTACTCGGCTGCTCCAAAGTAATAAAGCGTACTGCTCATCACGATTAACGTGACCAAGCCCGTCTCGGCACCTCGGTGACGGCGCACAAATAAAAACATGGCCATGGCGGTGAGCCATGCGGACAATAACGACGGGAATCGCGCCGCCCATTCATGCGCACCAAACAGATGAAAGCTCAGGTCAGTTAGCCAGTAAAAAAGTGGCGGCTTATGGAAATAAGGCAATCCATTGAGTAACGGTATCCAAGGACTCTCAAAGCGCATCATGTCCCAAGCCACACCGACATAACGACCTTCATCCGGGATATGTAAAGGCCTCATCCAAGCCAGCGCAGCCAACCAGATAAACAACAAAACGCCAATGGCGTAGACAGACCTCGGCCTCAAAGCCCATTGCCATACACCACACATTCTCGAAACCATTCGATCCATCGCTGTCATCTTGTCTTTAACCTTTCCAACACTGAACGATCACGCACTTTGAACGGTTTGTTCTCTTTGCGTTCTCGTCGATCTCAGTCAATTTGTCTGAAATGCTTCTAATTTACAAATCCTGCTTTTGAATGACCTGCTCGATCGCCCAGCCCGCAGCGGCCAGTCCCATCGCTGCGGTCACCGTCACGAGTGAACCATACCCCGCACATGCCAATGGTGCTCCACCCTGCATACCTTGCGCAGGCGTTAAAGAAGGTTGTGATAACCACAACACAGGCACCCCCATCGGTTTGGGCTTAGATGTTCTCTGTCGAGCACTTGGTTTGTGTGAAACTGAAACGGCAGGCGCATAGCCATGATGTTTTCTGAGCTGCTGTCGTAGTCTAGCGAGTAACTTATCATGTGTCGTAATGTTCAGATCCGACACCTGCAAAGTCGTGGTATCTGTTTTACCACCAGCAGCCCCACAAACTAGCAAAGCTTGTGATCGTTCACGCGCCAAACAAACCATAGCCACTTTAGCCGCCATTTGATCAGTGCAATCCAAAACCACATCGGCATGCGCTGGAATCACTGTAGACACGTTTTCAGGGGTCACAAAATCATCGATCAAATCAACCTGACAATGCGGATTAATCTGAGCAATACGATCTGCCATGGCTTGCACTTTGGCCAGCCCCAGCGTGCCATCTAGTGCATGTACTTGTCGATTGATATTTGATTCTGCCACATGGTCTAGATCAATCAATGTCAAATGACCCACCGCACTTCTGGCTAATGCTTCAGCGGCCCAAGAACCCACCCCACCGATACCAGCCACGACTACATGTGAATTTTCCAGACGCGCGAGCGCCAAGTCACCGAGTGCGCGTGCCAAAGATCCAAACCGTCGCTGCGATTGTGATGCATCAATGGAATCAGAAACCTCGGAAGAAGGCATGATGGACAAATCAGACATTTCAAACGGTACTTTTTAGAAAAAATGAGAATAAAGAGGATTTTGACACGACTGTCACTATTTGACTGCACACGACTCGACAAAGTGTCATCTAATAAGCACAATAGCGCAAGAAACACTGAAACTTATGCGTCGTCTCCCACATTTCTCATTGAAGCCTCGTATTCCTGAGGCCGCGCAGCTTTGCGTACTCATGATGATGGTACACATGTGCCTGACGGGTTCGCGTGTCTCGCTGACGCTGAGCGCCATCAAACAACTCCAGATGAATACGCTGGAGGTAGGGATACTGATCGCCTTTTTTGCGCTACTGCCAATGATGCTATCGGTCAAGGCGGGTCGTCTAATTGACGTCATCGGACCGTATAAACCCATGCGCACAGCCGCATTAAGCGCTGGAATCGGCGCGCTTTTGCCTGTGTTTTGGTTGCATTGGAGCACTTTAGGGTTGGCTGCCATCTGTATCGGCGTGGGTCATATGGCGTTTCAAATCTCCACTCAAGGGCAACTCGGGGCGGGCAATGCAAAACAACGCTTGCGCAACTTCTCTTGGTTATCACTCACACTGGCAGTTTCTGGATTTAGTGGCCCACTCATTGCAGGACTGGCCATCGACAATATTGGGTACACCTGGGCATTTGGGCTGCTGGCCTTGTTTCCGCTCACGTCGGCGATGTTCGTAATTCGTATTCGCCAGCGTTTACTCGATGCGCATATTCCCAAGCCAACTACGCAGCAAAAACACAAGGTTGCCGATCTTTTACGAATCATTCCACTACGAAATGCATTAATGGCCAACCTCATGTTGGCAGGCGCTTGGGATACACACCAGTTTCTGATTCCAATTTATGGTGCACAACGTGCTTTAACGGCGACAACCATCGGCACCATTCTCGCCGCCTTTGCTTTAGCCACATTTTTGATTCGAACGGCCTTGCCTTTGATTCAGAAACATTTCCAGCCTTGGACACTGATTCACTTTGCCATGATTACGGCGGGGTTGAACTTCTTTTTGTACCCACTCTTTACGGATGTCTGGGTGCTTGCTTCCATGTCTTTCGTTCTGGGCTTATCATTGGGCTGTACTCAGCCTAGCATTCTGTCCTTATTGCAACAACACGCACCAGAAGGCAGAAAATCAGAAGTCTTTGGTGTACGCATGGCATTAATTAACGGCAGTCAAGTGTCTTTACCACTGGCGTTTGGTGCGTTAGGCTCTTTATTGGGCGTCACACCACTCTTCTGGGCCACCGCTGTGATGGTCACGAGTGGTGCTTGGTTCACGCGACACGCCGGTCGCCATGAAACCAGTCCACCTCAAAGTGAAGTGATCATGGAAAGTAGCACGCCCGATCTGAAATCTACACCAACCAGCCAAACGGTGGCTCCTGAGAACAAAGCGAAGTCATAAAACGCGCCTTGATCCAATTTAAATGAAATCCTCCAACACGATTGAACACTGTGAAACTGACACAAAACTCACCGCTCAACGCACACACTGACTTACTATCGACTGCGCCTAAAGCACAAGATATCCGTTACTTAAGTGACGCAGAAAAGCAGCAATCGATGCTTACAGCCCTGCAACACCGTCAAGCCCATGAAGACATCTGGATTTATGGCTACGGATCGCTCATTTGGAATCCGGAATTCGAATTTGAGGAGCAACGTTTGGGGACATTACGGGGCTATCACCGTTCTTTGTGTTTATGGTCCCGTGTCAATCGTGGCACGCCAGAGCGCCCCGGTCTGGTCTTTGGTTTAGACCGAGGCGGTTCGTGTAAAGGTATGGCATTTAGAGTCGCCGCTCAAAATGTCCCCGAAATGTTTCCTGCCCTTTGGAAACGCGAAATGTCAACGGGCGCGTATCTGCCACGCTGGTTACGTTGTGACACCGATCAGGGCACCATTCAGGCGCTCGCATTTGTGATTGATCGAAGCAACATTGGCTATTTACGCCAACCCGCTGATGAACAGGCTGTTTCAATTATTGAAGGGGCAGCCGGTCGTTATGGCCACTGCGTCGACTATGTCGTACAAACCTATCAGGCCTTACAAAACGCCGGAATACACGATGCCCGTTTACACAGCTTGACGCGACTTCTTCTTAAGAATGACAAAAACTCTTGATAGACATGGGTGGATCGATCTCATTGGCGCAACACGCACTCTTTGTCAGGCAATGGTCTGCCAAAGCGTTATGATCTGAGGGTTGCGTCACATTTTTCTCACGATCACAGCCGTAGACGTCATCAAATCTAGTTCTCAATTTATTTTTCACATTCAAAATCTGATCACTATGTCCGTTGCCAACATTCGACAGAGCTATGAAAAAGGTGAATTGCTCGAAGCACAAGCAAGCACCAATCCATTGGAACAATTCAATCTCTGGCTCAATGAAGCGCTCGAGCAGTCTGTGCCCGAACCCACCGCCATGACGTTATCAACAGTCGGCGCCGATCACCGACCCTCATCACGCACCGTGCTCCTGAAAGGCGTCGAAGAAGATGGTTTTGTGTTTTTTACGAACTATGCATCTCACAAGGGCCAGGAACTCGCTGTCAATCCATGGGCATGTTTACTGTTTTTCTGGCAACCCTTGGAGCGTCAAATTCGGATTGAAGGACAAGTCACCAAAGTCGCTCCAGCCGTGTCCGATGCGTATTACCAGAGCCGTCCTTTAGGTTCACGCTTGGGTGCTTGGGCTTCGAATCAGAGTCAACCCACGGAACTCGACGCTTTACAAGCCCGCCTCAAAGACGTCACCGAGCAATATGGAGACAATCCACCCCGCCCAGAGCACTGGGGTGGCTATCGTCTTGAGCCTACATTGTTTGAGTTCTGGCAAGGCCGTCCCTCACGTTTGCACGATCGCCTGCAGTACACAAAAAATGAGACTGGCATCTGGACAAGGCAGCGTCTGGCACCATGATGAAGACTCAACCTCAAAACTTGCAGACCCTAATCACTTCACACGGAGTCACCGAACAAGCATTTCGCAAAGCGCTCGGTCGGTTTCCCACAGGGGTCACCATCGTGACGGCCCAGACACCCGGGCAACCTCCAGTGGGTCTGACCGTCAGCTCATTTAACTCCGTGTCGCTTGAGCCTCCTCTCATTCTATGGAGTCTGTCGTGTCGATCCTCAAGTAGTTGCGTTTTTACTGAAAGCGAACATTACGTCATTCATGTCTTGTCGTCCGAACAGTTTGATCTAGCCAAACGCTTTTCTCAAGGCACTCAAAGTAGCCGCTTTGAAGGTTTGCCTGTAACGCAAACACCCTCCGGTGTATTGCGTCTGGATTTGGAGTTTGCCGCTTGGTTCGAATGTCGTAACGTCCAACACTTACAACAAGGCGATCATTTGCTGTTCCTTGGTGAGGTTCAACATTGCGCGCATTCCGACGAGCTGCCTCTGATTTATCATGCAGGCGGCTACGACCTCACACCCGCTGGACAAACCTTTGATTGCGAATAGCTGAGAGGTAGGCGTGTTTTCTCAGCTTTTTTGCTCGAACGGTATGACATCTGAAATGGAATCCTAAAAAATGAACACAGACGTTGATTGCATTGTCATTGGCGCGGGCGTAGTCGGTTTAGCCGTTGCTCGGGCCATTGCCCAAACAGGCTTAGAAGTACTCGTTGCTGAACAAGGTGAAGACATCGGTGTTGGTACGAGCTCACGCAACTCTGAAGTCATTCATGCGGGACTTTATTACCCCACCAATAGCCTGAAATCACGCTTGTGTGTTCAAGGTAAAGAACTTTTATACGAATACTGTCAGACTCGCGGCATTCCTCATCAACGGTTAGGCAAGCTGTTGGTCGCCACAGATCAAGAAGAGCTCGCTCTACTCGAAGGTATTCAAGCACAAGCTGCACGCAACGGCGTGCATGATCTGCAACGTTTAAGCCAATCCGAAACCAATGCCTTAGAACCCGCCCTACACTGCACAGGCGCTTTGCTGTCACCTTCAACAGGGATTGTGGACAGTCATGCCCTGATGCTAGCTTATCAAGGTGATGCTGAACAATCGGGTGCACAGTTCGTGTTTCATTGCCCGTACGAGCAAGCCAAGGTGATGACAACGGACCAAGGAGAGACATTCTTTGAAGTGAGCTTTGGCGGCGAAGAACCCATCACACTGACCAGCCGCTGGTTGATTAATGCAGCAGGACTATCCGCGGTGGCCGTGGCCAATGCGATTGAAGGCCTCAATCAAGTCCATGTGCCCAAAGCCTATTTATGTAAAGGCAACTACTACACACTGACTGGTCGTGCACCCTTTAAACATTTGATTTATCCCATTCCCCGTCAAAGCGCGGGCTTGGGTGTGCACCTAACGCTTGACCTCGGTGGTCAGGCCAAATTCGGTCCGGATACAGAATGGATTACCGAAGAGAACTATGACGTGGACTTCGACCGTTGCCAGAGTTTCTATGCCGCGGTACGCCGCTACTGGCCAGGCCTGCAAGACGACACTTTACAGCCCGGTTATGCCGGCATTCGCCCAAAAATTAGCGGCCCCGATGAGCCGGCAGCTGATTTTGTGATTAGCACGCCCAAAGATCACGCCACGCCAGGGCTGATCAATCTGTTTGGGATTGAATCTCCAGGACTGACCGCCTCACTAGCCATCGCACGTGAAGTCGATCAGGTCGTACGAGCCCATCTCTGACCATCGACTTACCCAATTGACTGAACACATTCAAACCATGACGCATAAAGATTTTATTCTGACTCTATCCTGCCCTGATCGTAAAGGGATTGTTCACGATGTGACTGGCACTTTGCTAGCTCACGATGGCAACATTGTCGATGCTCAACAATTTGGCGATGAACAAACAGGTCGTTTTTTTCTGCGTGTCCATTTTCGGACAGCAGAAAATCAAGATCGCAAAGCACTCGAGCACGACTTTACACAATTGGGTCAAAAATTCCAGATGCACTGGCAATTACACGACGCGGCCAAACCGGCTCGATTGCTTATCATGGTAAGTCGCCAAGGTCATTGTTTAAACGATCTTCTGTTTCGCATCAGTAGCGGACAGCTCAACGCCAAAGCAGTTGCGATCGTCTCCAACCACCGTGATTTTGAGAACCTAGCGCATGCGTATGACATCCCGTTTCATTACCTGCCCGTCACACCCGAGACCAAAGCTACACAAGAAGAAGCTTTGCTGTCATTAGTTCAATCACTGGACATTGATCTGGTTGTACTGGCTCGTTATATGCAAATCCTATCCGCACCCTTATGCGAAGCATTGCAAGGTCGTGCCATCAACATTCACCACAGTTTTTTACCCAGCTTTAAAGGAGCTCGCCCCTACTATCAAGCCCATGCGCGCGGCGTGAAGCTTATTGGTGCCACAGCCCATTACGTCACGGCAGATCTAGACGAAGGTCCCATCATCGAGCAAGACATTGAACGGGTCGATCACGCCATGAGTGCACAGGACCTGACACAAGTTGGAAGTGACATCGAATCACTGGTTTTATCGCGTGCGGTCAGAGCGCACATTGAACATCGTGTTTTACTGAATGACTCGAGAACCGTTGTTTTTCGTTGAAATTGGTTTATTCTGAAACTATCCATTCGAAACGATAGAAGAACATGTCGGAATCCAGCAAACTACCCTATGAAACATGGAGCGAGGCGCTGACGCAAGCACGCGTAGAACAGTCGCTAAGCATTGAGGATCTGTCTCGAGAGCTGTTGCTTTCAATTGCACAGCTTCGTGGGATTGAAGCCGGCAATGGCAACGCGTTTCATGGTGATTATTATTATCTGCGAGGTGTTGCCAAATATGCCGATCGACTCAGCGTTGAGCTTGAGCCGTCGGTGCAATCATTTTTAGATGCCAAAGAAGATCGAATCGGACCCAATACCAGCATGACCCAAATGGCACATGTTGCCAGTGGCTCGTTAAGTGCAGCCACCTCGAATTCACTGGGCGTGGCCAGATCCTCTGGTTTTGCCAAGCTTGGGATTCTCATCCTTTTACTTTTAATTATCTTAGGTGTGGTGTATATCGTTTCAGACAAAGACTGGTTCTCTTCAGAGACTGTCTCCGAACTGGTTCAGGATGCACAAGAACTAACTGATTTTTCACCTGAAGCCCCCTCACCTTCCCCATCACTGTCTGAAGAACAATCTCAAACGCTTGTGACAGACGCTGAACCTTTCGATAATTCGGTCATTGAACCTGTGGATCCCGAGTCCATCGTCTCAAATCCCCGAGAAACTGACCAATCTCTGATAAATCTCAATACGCAACGTGATACTCTGGTATTAACTTTTACGGGTGAGTGTTGGGCTGAGGTTCGTCGTCAAAATGGTGATACCACCCAAAAGATCTATCAGAACGGTGATTCTTTGTCCTTGAAAGTTGATGAAATTGGACAAATTGTTTTAGGGAATCTTACCCATGTTCAAGCTAAACTGGATGACAAACCGCTTGACCTCTCCAAGTACACCAGCGGATCCGGTGGCGTTGCACGTTTATCTGGTCAGGCATTATCTGAACAAATCCGTTAACGCGTCCGACCCTGCATCACAACGCTGCAGCACAGCATGACAACGATTACTGGCGTGATCGCATGCGCGATCGCGCCACATTCTCATTAAACAAGAAGGAGTCGCCAACATGGATATCAAAGACCTCGACATCGCATCCTTGCACCCAGTGCCCGATGCGCATGGCATTAACCTATATGAAGCCGATGCCAGCCGCGATGTACTCTCAGCCTACTTGCCCGAGGCGCTCTATCAGCACTTGCAACCTCATCTAAGTCATTTAGGTCAGATGGCCGGTGGTTATCTCGATGATTTAGCTAGTGTTGCCGATAAAAATCCGCCCACCTTGTCCATCCGCACACGAGCCGGTATCGATGAAAACCGCATCAACAAACACCCTGATTACGTGGAACTTGAGCGCTGGGCTTACAGTAAGCTTGGACTTGCCGCCATGTCTCATCGTGGTGGTGTTCTGGGCTGGCCAGAACCCATGCCACCTGCCGCCAAGTACGCCCTAACTTATTTGTTTGTGCAGGCCGAATTTGGTTTGTGCTGCCCAGTCAGCATGACCGACTCTTTGGCTCGCACATTGAGAAAGTTTGGTGACCCCGCTCTGGTCGAAAAAGTACTCCCCATGGTGACCACGCAAGATTTTGATGAACTGCATCAAGGTGCCATGTTTATGACCGAACAAGGCGCAGGCTCTGATGTGAGCGCCACCGATACAACGGCACAATTGCACCCCGACGGCCACTGGATTTTGCATGGTGATAAGTGGTTCTGCTCAAACCCTGACGCAGGTTTTGCCATGGTCTTGGCACGTTCTGAAGAAACACCCGGACTCAAAGGCATTTCTCTATTCTTGTTGCCGCGCACGCTCGATGATGGTTCGCACAACCACTATCGCATTTTGCGTCTCAAAGACAAACTAGGCACACGTTCCATGGCCAGTGGTGAGATTCGTCTGGAAGGCGCGCAAGCTTGGTTGGTCGGCGAACGTGGCCAAGGCTTCAAACACATGTCAGACATGATCAATAACTCACGTTTGTCTAATGGTGTGCGTGCCGCAGGCTTGATGCGTCGTGCATTAACCGAAGCCCTATACGTCTCTAAAAACCGACTCGCTTTCAATCGACGTTTGATTGATCTACCACTGATGCAGCGTCAATTACTCAAACTAGCTGTTTGGACTGAACAGGCTCGTACAATGGTCTTTCAGACTGCCAGAGCATTGGAAGCCTTTGATCGCGATGAAGCTGGCCGTCCATTAGCCCGCATCATGACCCCTTTAATCAAGTTCCGTGCTTGTCGTGATGCACGTAAGGTCACTGGCGACGCCATGGAAGTCCGAGGCGGTTGTGGTTATATCGAAGAGTGGTCGGATCCAAGAATCTTGCGTGATGCGCACTTGGGCTCTATCTGGGAAGGCACTAGTAATATTGTGGCGCTCGACGTGATTCGTGCCATCCGACGCGAAAAATCCCTACCCGCTCTGCGTCAGTTGGTCGATGATTTATTGCGCGAAGGCACGCCTGTGCGTGCTGAACTGGCTGAACTGCAACAGTCGCGTATTGATGCTGCGTTTGCTGTGGCTGAAAAAGCCGGTGAAGAGAACGATGACATCATGGCTCGCCAAGTCGGTACTGCACTTTACAACGTGGTCACTATGGCCGGTATGCGTTGGGAAGCGGCTAAAACGCAATCTGAAATGCGCACACGTTTGGCAGACTACGTCTTACTGCATCGCTTAAGTGCCCGTGATCCACTCACTGCCCAAGATCAGGCGGATGCAGAACTGTTGAACTGGTTGGCACAAGGCGTATAAATTCAGCCTGAGAAGACCTGAAAACTCAGGTCTTTCTCTGCTGCGTTTTAACGGTTTCAATTAACCAAGCTTCAAACGCCCGCAGTGAATCAGACGGTTCACTGTGGGCCGGATACCCAAAGTAGTAACTCTCTGGCACGGGTAAAGTCACATCAGACGTTAAGACCAACTCCCCCCGATCAAGTGCGTCCTGCGCTAAAAATCGCGGCACTAAGCCAACACCCAAGCCTGCCTTGGCGCCCGCCAAAACCATCGTGAAGACTTCATAACGAGGGCCTGCTTCCACTTGCGGCTGATACTCAAGGCCTGCTTGCGCATACCAATCGCGCCAGGCACTTTGTCTGGAATTCAAATGCAAATGGGTAAGCTTGGCTGGCATCTGTTCTGCCGGCTTTAAAAAAGGCGCGCAGACTGGTAACAGCGCCTCCTCATCAAATAAACAGACCCCGACTGTGCCAGGCCAGAAAGCCCGGCTGTGGTAAATCGCCGCATCAAAAGGATGGTCCCCAAACTGAAAAGGCAAAGTTCTGAGTGACAAACTCACCGAGACTGAGGAATGGTGGCGCTGAAAGTCTGGCAAACGTGGAATTAACCAATGAGCGGCCAGTGTCGGTAAGACAGCCAGATGTAAGCGACTCCCTAGTTCTGCTTCACTCATCAAACTGAACGTGTCTTTACTAATTTGCTCCAGATGCTGGCGAATCCGGGTGGCATATTGTTCGCCTTGCTCAGTCAATGTGATGCGTCGTCTGACTCGGACAAAGAGCGCAACACCTAAGCGCTGCTCTAACGAACTCACTTGTCGGTGCACTGCACTGTGCGTCAACGACAACTCATCGGCAGCACGAGAAAAGCTGCCTAAGCGAGCCGTCGCCTCAAAAGCCTGTAATGCACCAAGATTGGGGATGCCTTTTCTCAATGATCGTCCTTAAAATGACAGCTTGAACCAATATTTTTGAATTATCTTGAATTCATAGCACAACATTGTGCAATTTTATCAATTGCAATGTGCGGTACATGAACATATCCTATGATGTGTCCTATCCACCAAAACAATAGTGAGACAAAAACTATGAATTCAGCAACTACGCAGGCCCGCACTGGCGGACAACTCATCGTTGATCAGCTGGTCGCGCAAGGCGTCGATCATGTGTTCTGTGTACCCGGTGAAAGCTATCTTGCCGTACTTGATGCGCTCGTTGATGTCAATGTTGAAGTAACCGTGTGTCGTCAAGAAGGTGGTGCCGCCATGATGGCAGATGCCTACGGCAAACTCACATCACGCCCAGGCATTTGTATGGTGACTCGCGGCCCAGGTGCTTCAAACGCACTCGCCGGTGTGCACATTGCTCAACAAGATTCCACTCCCATGATTTTGTTGGTCGGTCAAATCGATCGCAGCATGCGTGAGCGTGAAGCGTTCCAAGAAATGGACTACCGTGCAGTGTTTGGTTCTGCCGCGAAATGGGCCACAGAAATCGATGATGTCGCACGCATCCCTGAGATCATGTCGCGTGCATTTTATGTCGCCACATCTGGTCGCCCTGGTCCCGTCGTGATCGCATTGCCTGAAGACATGCTGACTCAGACCGCAGAGGTTATGGATGCACCACGCGTCAACCCCGTTGACACCGCGCCCGCCGTGGGTCAAATGGAAGATCTCGCCAGACGTCTGGCCGATGCTAAATCGCCGATTGCCATACTAGGCGGAACACGCTGGAGCGAGCAGGCTTGCCAGCAATTCGCTGATTTTGCGCAGCGCTTTCAATTGCCAGTAACCGTTGCATTCCGCAATCAGATGCTGTTCCCACACGATCATCCGTGCTACATCGGTGATCTGGGTATCGGTGGCAATCCCGATTTACTCAAAGCGATCGACGATTCCGATCTGATCTTGTTGGTTGGTGATCGCCTGTCTGAAATTCCAAGTCAGTCATACACACTCATTGACATCCCTGTGCCCAAACAAGCGCTGGTGCATGTACATCCAGATTCAAACGAACTCGGTCGTGTCTATGTGCCTTCTCTAGCCATCAACACCTCACCCAGTGCATTTGCAGCTCAACTCAGTTCGCTGGCTGCCCCTTCAAAAATGCCTTGGGCACAAAACACAGAACGTTTGCACGACAGTTATCTGGCTTGGCGCGACACTAGCCGCATCAACCCACCCGGTGCTTTGCAAATGAATCACGTCATGGCGTATTTGAATGACAATCTGGCACCTGAAACCGTGATCACCAATGGTGCGGGTAACTACGCAACGTGGATTCACCGCTTCTACCGATTTAACCGTTACGGCACACAGCTCGCACCCACTTCAGGCTCCATGGGTTATGGCTTGCCTGCGGCTGTCGGTGCCAAGCGCGCATTCCCAGACCGCCCTGTCGTGTGTTTGGCCGGTGACGGTTGCTTCATGATGCATGGCCAGGAATTTGCCACAGCGGTTCAGTACAACCTGCCACTCATTGTGTTAGTGGTCGATAATGGTATGTACGGCACCATTCGTATGCACCAAGAGAAATTCTATCCAGGACGTGTCTCGGCCACGGATCTACAAAACCCCGATTTTGCGGCATATGCGCAAGCATTCGGTGGTTACGGTGAACGCGTCGAACGCACGGAAGACTTTGCGGGTGCTTTTGAGCGTGCACAAGCCAGCGGCAAGCCAGCTATTTTGCATCTCATTGTCGATCCACAGGCTATTACCCCAACTGCGACCATCGAACAACTTCGTGCTGCAGCCCAAAAATCATAAATATCCACCAAGTTTTTACACATTGAAAGAGGAGTTTTAAATATCATGACTCGCGTATCATTCAACTGGGAAGATCCCTTTCTCTTAGAGGCTCAACTGACGGAAGAAGAGCGCATGGTTGCCGATGCGGCACGTGCTTATTGCCAAGAAAAATTGATGCCTCGTGTGCTCGAAGCATTTCGCCACGAAAAAATGGACACTTCAATTTTTCGGGAAATGGGTGAGCTTGGTCTGCTTGGCCCCACTATCTCAACCGAATACGGTGGTTCTGGCCTGAACTCCGTTTGCTATGGTTTGATTGCCCGTGAAGTTGAACGTGTAGACTCTGGTTACCGCTCCATGATGAGTGTGCAATCTTCATTGGTTATGGTTCCTATCGAAGAGTTTGGTAGCGACGCTCAAAAAGAGAAATACCTGCCCAAGCTCGCTAGTGGCGAATGGATTGGTTGTTTTGGTTTGACAGAGCCCAACCATGGTTCTGATCCTGGCGGCATGGAAACTCGTGCCACTAAAACCGCATCTGGCTACACCTTGACCGGTAACAAAATGTGGATTACCAACTCCCCCGTTGCCGACGTCTTTGTCGTGTGGGCCAAATGTGTGGGCGGTGATCACGACGGTGAGATTCGCGGTTTCATCCTAGATAAAGGCATGAAAGGTTTGTCCGCACCTGAAATTCACGGCAAGGTCGGTCTTCGTACATCCGTCACGGGTGAAATCGTCATGGACGAGGTTGAAGTCAGCGACGAACAAATGTTGCCTGGTGTGTCCGGTCTGCGTGGCCCATTCACTTGCTTGAACTCCGCACGTTTTGGGATTGCTTGGGGTGCTTTAGGTGCTGCTGAATTCTGCTGGCACACAGCGCGTCAGTACACACTCGATCGCAAACAGTTTGGTCGCCCATTGGCTGCGAACCAGCTGATCCAGAAAAAACTGGCAGACATGCAAACAGAAATCGCCTTAGGTCTGCAAGGTTGTCTGCGTCTGGGCCGCATGAAAGACGAAGGCATCGCCGCCGTCGAAATCACCTCCATCCTCAAGCGCAACTCTTGCGGTAAATCACTGGACATCGCCCGTTTGGCTCGTGACATGCTGGGTGGTAACGGGATTTCTGATGAGTTCGGTATCGCCCGTCACTTGGTGAACCTTGAAGTCGTCAACACCTATGAAGGCACACACGACGTTCACGCATTGATCTTGGGTCGTGCTCAGACTGGCATTCAGGCTTTCTTCTAAACCTGATTCACTGATTGACCATATCGACCGCAGCACTTCAACATGCTGCGGTCGATTTCTTTTTGTGCACCATACACACCTACAATCTTCTTTATCCAATCCGGATAACAGCCATATCCCCACCTTCTAACTAAATTAAATTTACTGTTTGATTCGTTCTAGTCTCTAAACAATCTTCAAACAAGTAAAGTGTCTGTAGTATCTGGTCATGTGCTGATTTCATTGACAGCCATTTGTATTGCACTCTTCACCACCGCGTCTTCCATCATTCAGCAGATCATTGGCTCATTTAATCGATTTCTGATGTTCTTCTGGCCTGCACTCGGTTATCTGGCAGCAATTGTGACCGTATTCTGGGGTTTTGATCTTCTGAGTGCTTCTAACACGGCCGATCATTTCGTAGCAGGCCATGTGGTCCTTGGCGTAGGCATATGATTTGCTATAGCATCTCATCCAAAGTGTGGCTCTTGGCCATGATCTGGCGCAGGACCTGTACGCTGTCCGATCGCATCCCACTCATTCCAGTTTTCACCTGCTTGTTCTGCCTGTTTACAGCTGGTTTCCTGATGGATATGCTGCTTGAGGATCCGGTCTATTTCATTCCATCCAGAGTGCTGATCGGTTTGGGTGCGGTGTGTTTTACGCTGTTTTCAATTGTATCGATTCTCGAAGCCGGTGCCGCCAAAAGCTAAATACACCAAATAGTGGTCGTGAACAACTCACGGCCACTTAAACTTTAATTCAGATGGTTTAGACTTGATTTGATAACTCAGATTGATTGCTCTGTCTCGAATGCTGCGCCTGCACGTTGCAAACGATCCCGAATCGCCAACCAATCTTCAGTCGCCGGGACATTCGCCCAGTAAATTGTCGTCATCTGTAATGCATCCAGAGCCCGTAATTGCGCATACAACACCTGTGCATAGGCTTGAGGATGGTTAGGCATGGCAAAGCACTGAACTCGGGATTGAGATCCCAGCACAGCCTGTAAATGCTCACACTCGACGGCACTAGCAACCACAGCCAATTGACCGGCACCATATTGTTTTAACCAATCCTCTATCGCTTGGGGCAATGCTTGTGCATCCCACAATCGCATGGGTGTGCGCGGTGCGTAATGCGCTTTAACTGAGCCTGGCACACGGGGGGCCTGCGCATCCTGACCTAAGACAGGTTGACCCAACACTTCTTCAATGACTGCTCTACCTAGACTACCTGGGCGCAACAAAGCGGGTGACCCACCCTGATCCATACGTGACAAATCTACAATCGTCGATTCAATCCCAAACTCAGAATCACCGCCCGCTAAGATGGGCATACCTGCAGCAACCAACTCGGCAAACTCTTGCTCTACATGAGCAGCTTGAGTCGGTGAGACTTGCCCATAGCGGTTCGCAGACGGGGCAGCAATCCCTACTGCACGCACGTTCTCAGCACCTCGCACTTGAATAAGTTGCTCAGAAAATTCAGTCAGTAACGCTTGCGCCACTGGATGAGAGGGACAACGCACACCGATGGTCGACTGCCCACCACTGACTTGCGAAGGGACCCAATCCGCTTTAGGTAAAATTAAGGTCAGGGGGCCTGGCCAAAAAGCGTCCATTAACACCTGTGCGGACTCAGAGACTTCACTGACCCAAACGCTGGCAGCCTGCGCATCGGCGACATGCACAATCACGGGATGATCGCTGGGCCGACCCTTGGCAGCAAAGATCTTGGCGACCGCCTCTGGATTGCTGGCATCTGCGCCCAGTCCGTACACGGTCTCTGTAGCAAACGCCACCAATTCACCACGAACCAAGGTTTCAGCGGCTGATTGAATCTGTGCAGGAGTCGCCCACGTGGTCATACAAACACAGCCTTTTCTGGAAGCGACAAGGTTTCGACAACCACATTGGCAATGCGTACCGCCTCTTTAAAGTCTGGGGCTGTGATGTTGATATGACCCATTTTACGACCCACCCGGGCCTCGGTTTTTCCATACAGATGGAGTGCGACCCCAGGTAGCGCCAAAATCTTCGACCAATCTGGCTCTTGATTCTGATCACCAGATTCGCCAACCCAGACCTCACCCAACAAATTCAGCATCACGGCCGCAGCCAATAATCTAGGATCACCTAAGGGCAATCCAGCCATCACACGTGCCTGTTGTTCAAACTGGCTCGTGACACACGCATTCTGTGTGAAGTGACCACTGTTATGAGGTCTAGGGGCAATTTCATTCACCACCATGCTGCCGTCTTGCAGCACAAAAAACTCGACACAAAGCACGCCGTGGTAATTCATCTGCTGTGCAATCTGACAAGCCCAATCACGAGCTTGATGTGTCTGTTCATTTTGTTGACCATCAACATGCGTGACCGCCAAAATACCATCATGATGCACATTGCGCGCGGCGTCAAAAACAGCAATCTGACTGTCTAAACCACGTGCCAACACAATCGAAATCTCGTGATCCAATGGCAAGCGGCTTTCTAAAACACAGGGGCGCTCTCCCATTTCAGAAAAAGCTTGGCGCGCTTGTGCCAGATCCTGAATACGGTGCTGACCTTTACCGTCATAACCCATTCGACTTAACTTGAGAATGCCGTCAGCCAAGAGCTCGGGTGCCGCCTTCGACAAATCATCCAGTGACTCAATCACTGCATAAGGTGCCACTGGAATGCCCAGTGAGCGAATATAGGCTTTTTCTGTGGCCCGATCCTGTACGGTGTCTAAAGCATTGGCGGCCGGTGCCACGCGTGTGTGACGCGCCAAACGTTCAAAGCTTTGTGCCGAAACGTTTTCAAATTCGGTTGTGACAGCCACGCACCGTTGTGCCATGGCATCCAGTGCATCGGCATTGTCATACGGCTGATTGATCACATCATCAGCTAACTGGCATGCTGGCGCATGCACATCAGGCTCCAAAACCAATACCTTAAAGCCCATGGCCTGAGCAGACTGACAAAACATGCGGCCTAGTTGTCCACCACCGACCACACCTAACCACTGATCAAAACCGATCCTTGAGTTTTTGTTTTTCATGATAGTTGTGCACTCAAGATAAAGTCATTGCGCGAGCAGCTGCAGTCTGACGCTCACGAAATGCCGTGAGCTTTTCTTTTAGCGCTGCATCAGTTGTTGCTAAGGTTGCCACAACATGTAACGCCGCATTCACAGCCCCAGCCTCACCAATCGCAAATGTTGCGACCGGTACACCTTTAGGCATCTGTAAAATTGAATAAAGCGAATCTTGACCCTGCAAATGACGAGTCGGAATGGGCACACCAAACACCGGAACGGGTGTCAATGAGGCCACCATACCGGGCAAATGGGCAGCACCCCCTGCACCGGCAATAATGCCTCGTAGCCCGCGTGCATCGGCCTGACTGGCGTAGTCCACCATGTCATTGGGCATGCGATGCGCAGAAACCACTTGTGCTTCAAACGGCACACCGAATTCAGTCAGAATTTCGGCGGCTAATTTCATCACCGGCCAATCGCTTGAAGAGCCCATGATAATGCCAACTACCGGTTGACTGGCTGATTGCTGCTGAAGATCAGAAGACATGTCTGTATAAATCCTGACTTGAAGTTTGTTGGAGGTGCGTAGATGTTTAAAGCGGACAAAAGGCTGACCATCGGGTCAGCCCATCCACACTTGTAGAGCACAAAAGCATTTAACGGCAAAGGCGCGTCAATGCCTCGCGGTATTTGCTGGCCGTATTTTCAATGACAGCGAGCGGCAATTTAGGTGCAGGTGCTGTTTTATCCCAACGTTGCTCCATGAGCCAGTCACGAACAAATTGTTTGTCATAAGACGGTGGGCTAATCCCTGGTTGCCAGCTGTCTGCAGGCCAGAATCTCGAAGAGTCCGGAGTGAGCACTTCATCCATCAAATGCAAAACACCTTTATCGTCTAAGCCAAACTCAAACTTGGTATCTGCAATCAGAATGCCTCGCCCAGCAGCGAAGTGTGACGCTTGATCATAAAGCTCGAGTGTAATTCGACGGATGTCGGCAGCGATTTCCTTACCCACCAGATTTTCAACATAATCAAAATCGACGTTTTCATCATGCTCACCCACTGCCGCTTTGGCAGCCGGTGTAAAGATGGGGTCTGGCAAACGATCTGCCAAACGCAAACCGACCGGCAATGTCATTCCACACACAACGCCAGTCGTCAGGTAATCTGCCCAACCTGAACCAATCAAATAACCG
The DNA here is from genome assembly GCF_048820935.1 of Orrella sp. 11846. Lineage (NCBI taxonomy): Bacteria > Pseudomonadati > Pseudomonadota > Betaproteobacteria > Burkholderiales > Alcaligenaceae > Orrella > Orrella sp. 11846. The sequence continues at coordinate 18,562 of NZ_JBMERD010000020.1, read as the reverse complement.
CGTGCAACGGCTTCCACCATAATCGGATTCAGGCGTTTAACCACCATCGCCCGCCCTTTCACCTGATCCCGCTCCTCAGGACGAACCACATCCTGAGGATCCACACCAGTGCGGTGATCCGGCACAATGCCGGCGAGTTTATCCAGCCAGAAAAGCGTCAATTGCGTCAACACTTCACCCTTGCCAGGAATCGGATCATCCAGGATCACGTCGTAAGCTGAAATCCTGTCTGTAGCCACGATCAGCAATTGATCATCGCCCACGGCATACATGTCGCGAACCTTACCACGCCCCAAGAGGGGTAATGACTCAATGTTGGATTGATGCAAAACGCTCATCATATTGTCCGGTTTAGTTGATTTTTTGTACGAGCTGACCTGCGGCATATTCTGCAGCCATGGTTGTGAGCGGAATTGGTTTGATTTTGTCAGCGTTGCCAGCTGTACCGAACTGTTCATAGCGTGCGATACAAATTGCTTTGGCCGCTTCACGGGCGGGCTTCAGGTATTCACGTGGATCGAACTTGCTTGGGTTCTCCACAAAGAAGCGACGGATCGCAGCGGTCATGGCCAAACGAATGTCCGTGTCAATGTTGACTTTACGCACACCAAACTTAATGGCTTCCTGAATTTCCTCAACAGGCACGCCATAGGTTTCTTTCATGTCGCCGCCAAACTGACGAATGTCAGCCAACAGTTCCTGAGGCACGCTGGAGCTGCCGTGCATCACCAAGTGGGTGTTGGGCAAGCGTGCGTGAATTTCTTTAATGCGGTCAATCGACAAAATATCGCCTGTAGGCTTACGTGTAAATTTGTAAGCACCGTGACTGGTACCAATCGCAATGGCCAGCGCATCGACTTGCGTGCGGCGGACAAAATCAGCGGCCTGCTCAGGATCTGTCAACAACTGGTCTCGGGTCATTTTGCCTTCTGCACCATGACCATCTTCTTTGTCACCCATCATGGTTTCGAGCGAACCCAGACAGCCCAGCTCACCTTCCACACTCACACCCAGCTTGTGCGCCATGTCTACCACTTTTTTGGTCACATCAACGTTGTACTCGTACTCTGAGATGGTTTTACCATCATCCATCAATGAACCATCCATCATTACACTGGTAAAGCCTAGGTCAATTGCACCCTGACAAATTGCTGGGGACTGACCATGGTCTTGGTGCATCACCACCGGAATATGAGGATAGGCTTCAACAGCCGCTTGAATCAGATATTTCAAAAACGTTTCGCCAGCATATTTACGAGCACCAGCTGAAGCCTGCATGATCACGGGACTATTGGTCTCGTGTGCGGCTTCCATGATGGCTTGCACTTGCTCTAAGTTATTGACGTTAAACGCTGGAATGCCATAGCCGTGTTCAGCGGCATGATCCAGAAGCTGGCGCATGGAAACGAGAGACATAGTCAGTAATCCTTATTCAATAAAAATTCAGAAATCCGCGACCTACCCTTTATATCGGTCATAGTTTGCGGTCAGCGTCCCACCATTTGCACAGCTCATACAGCGAAGCAGCCTGGGACAATGGAAGGCATTTTAACAGCTTCACCGTAGACCCTCGCCTCTTCGACGGGGTATGCCAGACGTCAGCAACGACTGAGGCACTTAATCGTTGCTATATAGATCTATTATCAGGTGAGACACTACCTCATAAACACATGGAAGCATGCTGCACCAAGTCTCTACATTTTAAGTTTTGGGTTTGTTTTTTTGACCGGGACGAAACGCCACGACAACATCGGGATTCGTTTCAATTCGTGGTCCACCAATCAATTCGATGCAAAAAGGAATGGCACCGAATAAGCCCGCGACGAGTTGCTCACCCTGCTCGCCACGCAAACCCTCTAAAGTTTGCGCAATGGCTTTCGGTTGTCCTGGTAAATTCACAATCAGCGCTGCATGCCCTTCAATCTCACGCAACACCCCAACCTGGCGTGACAAAATCGCAGTCGGCACGAAATTCAAGCTGATCTGGCGCATCAGCTCACCAAACCCAGGCATTTCACGGGTCGCAACATCAAGTGTCGCTTCTGGTGTCACATCTCGTCTGGACGGCCCAGTTCCACCTGTCGTAATGACCAGATCGCAACGCACATCATCCACCAACGAAATCAATGTCTGAGAAATCGTTAGACGATCATCTGCAATCAACCGCTCATGCGTTTCATAAGGACTCACCAATGCACGGGCAAACCATTCTTTCAAAGAAGGCACGCCCTGATCGGCATACACGCCTTCTGAGGCACGATCTGAAATAGACACCAACCCTATTTTGAGTCCAGCCACCTGCGTCGGTACCGAAACTTCTGTCATCCATGCCACCTTTAAATAAATCAAATCAATTCTGTTGTAAACACGAGTCTGTGCACAAAACAATACAAGCAATCGATCCGTTCTGCAAAAAATTGCCTTGCATATCACCAAAACAAATGCATGAAATATGTTTTGAAATATTTTTGTGCGATGCAATAAATTATGTTCAATCAATCAAGTAGCGCGTTAAAATGGCTTCATTATCCACAAACCCTGTTACAAGGAGAACCTAGGTGGACAAAGAGAAAACGAACGACAAACCATCTTTTGGGCTGATGCCGCCCGTGTTAGAAGCAGCCATAGAGTACATGACTGACGCGTGGCAACGCGGAATCCTGTACACCGATGTCATGCGCCAGCGCGGCAATCAGTACCAACGTCACATGTCGAAACAGGCACCCAACGTGTTGAGTATGCGCGCTGAACTGATTATGGACGGTCGCACACTCGATAAGCCTGTCAATTACATGCTGACTCGCATAGTGCCCCCGAAATCAAAACCGATCGACCCCTTCAAACGACCTTTTGTCGTCGTTGATCCTCGTGCAGGTCACGGCCCCGGGATTGCTGGCTTTAAGCCAGAAAGTGAAATTGGTGTCGCCGTCGATGCCGGACACCCCTGTTACTTTATTGGTTTCTTACCTAAACCCGAACCTGATCAGACCGTTGAAGACGTTGTGCATGCAGAAAACGTCTTTATGGAAAAGGTCATTGATCTTCACCCTCAGTCCGAAGGTAAGCCCGTGGTCATCGGTAACTGTCAAGCTGGCTGGCAGATCATGATGGCTGCAGCCACACGGCCTGATCTTTTTGGCCCCATCATTGTTGCTGGCGCACCGCTCTCGTACTGGGCTGGCTGGCGCAACAAATACCCCATGCGTTACACCGGCGGTATGACAGGTGGCTCTTGGATGACACAGATGACCAGTGATCTGGGGGGTGGTGTCTTTGATGGTGCAAACCTCGTTCAAAACTTTGAGAATCTGAATCCCGCCAATACATACTGGACCAAACAATACAACCTGTACGCCAACATTGACACGGAAGCACCTCGTTATCTGGGCTTTGAACGTTGGTGGGGTGGTCACGTTTTTCTAAACGGTAAAGAAATTCAATACATCGTTGACAACCTTTTCATCGGCAACCGCCTGTCCACCGCTCGTATGGTGACACAAAGTGGCTTGCGCCTGGATCTTCGCAATATCCGCTCACCCATCATCGTCTTTTGTTCCAAAGGGGATGACATCACGCCACCCCCTCAGGCGCTTGGCTGGATCACGGATCTTTATCAAAGCGATCGTGAAGTACTGGCACAAGGCCAGACCATTGTCTATGCGATCCACGAAAGCATTGGGCACTTGGGTATTTTTGTGTCTGGCGCCGTTGCTCGGAAAGAACACCGTGAATTTACAGGCAACATCGATTTGATCGACATGCTGCCACCGGGTATTTATGAAGCAGTCATCACAGAAAAAACTGAAGACACCGTCAATGCGGATATGGTCATCGGTGACTATGTTCTAAAGTTTGAACGTCGTCATTTGGCTGATATTCAAAAAATCGTGGAATACCGCGAAGACGATGCACGTCGTTTTGCGACAGTCTCTAGAGTCTCGCAGATTAATACCGGATTTTATAAATCCTATGTACAACCCATGGTTCAAATGATGGCAACGCCACGCATGACCATGCGTCTGCAACAATGGCATCCCTTGCGTTTGCCCTACGAAACACTGTCTGACAAAAATCCAGCGATTGCCGCCATTGCGCCTCTGTCCGTTGAAGTTAAAAACAATCGTCGTCCTGCCAAACCAGACAACCCATTCATGCAATTCGAAAAGCAAATGGCCAAGTCCATTGAATCGGGTCTGGAATTGTGGGGCAAATGGCGCGATACACTCATAGAACAAACGTTTATGACCGTGTATGGATCACCGTTCCTACAAAACCTGTCAGGTATGGGTGCTAAAGAAGGACCGCCCCGTATTCATCCAGGGGTTTCTCCGGAACACATTCGCTTTGTAAAACGCCGTGTGGCCGAGCTACTCAAACTGAGTCATGAAGGTGGCCTCATGGAAGCTTGCATTCGCGTGATGATTTATATTTCACAAACGCAAGGCGGTATTGATGAGCGAAGTTTTGGGTTAATTCGCAATCTACGTAAAGGTCATGAGCACGCACTGACGCTGGCCGCATTTAAACGTATTGTGCGACAGCAAGCGCTGGTGATGGTGGTCAACCCAGAAGGCGCGATCGAAGCGCTGCCGAATTTACTGACTTCTTACACCGCTGAGCAAATCCGAACTTCAGCCAAATTCGTAGAACAAGTTGCTCACGCTAGTGGTGAGCTCAACGAAGAAGGCGAACGCCGCCTGACTGAGGTGCTCGATTTGTATGAACTAGCCGCAGGTAATGCCGATCATCCAGATAAGGCTCATGACATGCTGGTTGCACATGCGAATATTTTGGGTGAAAAAGCCAAACGCAGTGCCATGGCAGCAGATCTGGTGAATTCACAAAGCGGTTTGTTCAATGCACAAGATGATTTCCAAGAAATCATGGGCATGGTCAATGTCGCAGCCGCAACACCCGACGCACCTGTACCCAGCGTTTTTACGGCTGGCAAAGATGAATTGACAGAAGAAACTCGTCAGATTCTGATGCAATCCACAAAGGATGTGGTGGAGCTCAGTGAGCAAGCCAAAGCTAAAACCAAGGTACAAGCTACCACGGCACCCGCTGCTCAGCAGGCTGTGACACCGAAAAAAACAGCAACTAAAAAATCTGCTGCCAAGAAAACTGCGATTAAAAAGACCACTGTCAAAAAAACTGTCGCAACAAAAACCTCTTCTAAGAAACTTTCAGCTAAAAAAGCAGTCCAACCAACGGTAGCCGTTAAAAAAACGAGTTCCAATACGAAGCCGAAAGCTTAAGTTGTAAAAGTTCGGGTGCACATCATTGTGCACCCCATTGATTATTCCAATATCAAGGAGTTCAGGTGAATTCGGTCATTGCCGCTCAAAATGAGCATAGCCGTGAGACGTTTGACCGTCTTATTAAAGCTGCAAAAGAAGTTCCCTCTCAAGTCTGTGCCGTTGCGCACCCTTGCGATGCCACCTCGTTGTGTGCCGCTGTTGAAGCCCACAACATGGGATTGATCAAAGCCATTCTTGTCGGTCCTCGCGATCGCATTCTCGAAGCATCAGAAAAAGCCAAAGTTAGTATCGAAGGCATCGAAATCATTGATGCGGAACACAGTCACGCCTCTGCTGCAATCGCCGTATCGCTTGTCCGTGAAGGTCGCGCTTCGTTGCTCATGAAAGGTAGTTTGCACACGGATGAATTGCTGCATGAAATTGTGCACAAAGAAACGGGTCTGCGAACCAGCCGTCGTTTAAGTCACGTCTTTATTATGGATGTGCCAACCTATCCTTACCCGCTTTTCATTACAGACGCGGCGATCAACATTGCGCCCAATTTCAAATGCAAAGTCGATATCGTACAAAACGCCATTGATTTGCACTTGGCACTTGGACTCGGAACGCCCCGCGTGGCAATCTTGTCTGCGGTTGAACAGATCAATGACAAAATGCCCACCACCATGGAAGCAGCAGCCTTATGCAAAATGGCTGACCGAGGTCAGATCACCGGTGGCATTCTGGATGGCCCACTGGCTATGGACAACGCCATCAGCCCAGAAGCCGCTGAGATGAAGGGATTAAAATCTCCCGTTGCGGGTCAAGCCCAGATCCTGATCGTGCCCGATCTGGAAGCTGGAAACATGCTAGCCAAAAACTTGTCCTTCCTAGCGGGTGCTCTGGCAGCCGGCATTGTGATTGGTGCACGTGTACCCATCATCCTGACAAGCCGTGCGGACACCCGCCAAGCTCGCCTAGCTTCTTGCGCAGTAGCGACCATGTACGCACATGAGCTGGTGAAAGAAGCTGGCACAGCCGTCGCTTAAAGCAGTTTAATTGCTACATTCGTCGCCTAATGCCTCTGATCGTTTATAAAAAACGATCAAGCAAGCGGCGACTTTTTTTATCCAATTGGGTGACATCTCGAATCAGAAACTGAATGCCATGACTGTCTGAGATCAGTAGATGATGACTATCCATTCCGTGAATGCGACGGATATCCAGCAGCCATTGCAACTCCCGTAATTCGATCTGATGAGTGGCATCAAATTGTTCACCTTTAGGCCATGCAAACCGATCGAGTTCCAGACGCTTTTGCCATAAACAGAACCCGTTCTTGTCCCAATATAGAATCTTGATGTTTGAGCGATTCCGGTTAATGAATACGTACAGAGATTGCTCAAATGGGTTGAGCAGCATGTCACCTTCAACAATCTCAGCCAATCCATTAATTTGCTTTCTGAAGTCGACCGGATCGCGGTGCAAATACACTGATATGGGCGAGTAACCAGGATGCATAATTGTTACCCCACCCGTTGAAGATCAAGTGATAGTTCCGCGAGCCATCGGGCACTGGGCAAAGCTTCCATATCTAAGCGCAGACCACCAGGCAGCGTGAGTTGGCAGTGGCCACGGTTTGCCTGGGCATTCGAGCTCGTTTCCATCGATGACACCGTGACGGAAAGAAACTTGGAGTTAGTTACCGCAACCTGTTGATGGCCTTGAGTTCGTTCTGACTTAAAGAAATTACGCCATTTATACAGTGCTTGTGCGGACAGGCCTTCGCGGTCGGCATAGGCCTTAGTAGGAATTTTTTCTTTCTCGATGCGTGCGAGGTGATTCTTCCACCAGTCACGATTGGGTTTGGTGATCGACATGGGTCGTCCTCCTGATGATGACAATGGTGTCAATCATCGGGCAGACGAAATCAATCAACAATCATGTACTAGATGGCGCGCTTACCTTTCTTTTGGGTCTGCCGCACAAGCCTTTCATAAAATTGAAATAAGTATTGCACCAATTGGTCGCACTATTTCGAATGATTTGGCTAGGGCAGTCATAGAGCCAAGGCGTGAGCTCTTTCGACTTGAAGTGAGCTGCCTTTTTATCAATCGGGGCGTAAGTCCCTATTGGATAATACTTGTTCGCAAAAATGCGATGGTAGCGTTCCTCATCCACTTTTGCATTCCAGATCAAACGCGCGCAACCCATCCATTGGCTAAGCACTTTCTTTTGCGCAGGCGTTGGATGGGCGTGAAGTTTGATACCAACAAGCATGATCCTCTTTCTCTAGCTGATTCAGCCGCATGATTTTACTAAAATATTACACACCATTCAATCAATTCTTAGACGAAAACGTGTAACTAATAAACAGTCAAATCAATCACTTATAAGAATTAAATGCATCTAGTCTTGACCGCGAAATACAGACAAAAGATTTTCATAAAAAAAATGCTAGAGTATCTTCCAGCTATATTCATTTCATGAAAACTTGTGAGCAAAACGTCCTTCCTAGCGAAAAATCATTGGGAACGGCTAAAGCCGCTAACGAGTCATAAATTAATGAGCTTGCTTGACGCGCACATGAATGAACGAGGTTGCGCAAGCAATTCACTCAATCGCCCTCACCATCCGACAAAACCGAATATCGCATTAGTGTGCGCAACCTAGCACTGGCATGATCAACAACCGGCAACGGATAATCGATTCCAAGACGCAAGCCACAAGCACTTAACATGTCTGGCTTCATAAGCGCCGGGAAATGAATGTGCGCATCTGGCACATCTGCCAACTCAGGTAAATACCGTCGAATAAATCGACCTTCCGGATCAAATCGTTTTGACTGTGTGACTGGATTAAAAATACGAAAATACGGTTGCGCATCACAGCCTGTCGATGCGGCCCATTGCCAGCCTCCATTATTCGCTGCCAAATCGTAATCATTCAGATGTTGTGCAAAATATCGCTCTCCCCGGCGCCAATCAATGCCTAGATCCTTGGTTAAAAAACTCGCCACAATCATGCGCAAGCGATTATGCATATAGCCTGTCTGGTGCAATTGACGCATGGCTGCATCGACAATCGGATAACCGGTACGTCCTTCACACCAAGCCTGCCACAGTTCTGGTGCCTCATCCCATTGAATCTGATCATATTTAAGCTTAAAGGCCTGTTGAACCACTTGCGGGTAATGCCACAAAATCATGAAGTAAAAATCGCGCCAAGCCAGTTCCGACAGCCAAGTTTGCGCCCCTAAACAACCCGACGCAGTACGTTCCACAGCCAACGCGGCGATCTGACGAATCGAGACGGTTCCAAATCGCAAATGAACAGAAAGATAAGAAACACCTTTGCGGCTCGGATAATCGCGCGCCTCATGATAGTTGGTCATACGAGCCACAAAATCCTCTAACAAGGTTTGAGCACCTTGCATCCCCGTGGGTAAAGCCAACTCAGACAAATTGGTTCGCGCAAAGCCCAAATCTGACAAAGTCGGCAGCAATCCCTCACCTGCAGGCAACGATGCCAGATGTCGTGCGTAACGTTCAACGGGATAAGCTTTCAGCTGAAACTCGTCAAGCTGCTTTAACCAAGCTCGTTTATAGGCGGTAAACACACTGTAGGGCTGTCCCTTTTGAGTGAGCACCTCGCTACAATCCAGCAGTACCTGATCTTTGTAATCACTAAAAGCGATACCCAAGGTACGTAAGTTGTCAGCAACTTGTTGATCACGGGCAATCGTATCAGGCTCATAATCACGGTTAGCCAGCACTTCATCCACACCCAACTTTTGGGCAAGCTCGGTAATGCATTGCACTGCAGATCCAATTCGGATGATTAATCCACCACTTGGAACGCCTTGAGTCTTGGCGAGCTGCGCTAAGCCCACCTGTAGTTGCGCCACACTGGCATGAATAAACTCAACCCGCCGATCAGTTCGATTGGGCAAGGCCTCTAAGATGTCAGTATCAAAAACAAAGACACAATGCACTACTCTAAAACGACGCAACGCATGATAAAGCGCCGCATGATCTTGGCAACGTAGATCACGCCGGAACCAAACTAAGGCTTTAGTTTTTTGATCAGACATCAAATATCCATCTGAGGCATCTAAAGTTGTCATTGTCAGAGCCTCAGGCTCATCCCAAAATCAGCTGCGGTTTCAGTCGATCACAAAATGATTGAGCGGACTCTTTATTGCAGTGAGTTTGATTGTTCAAAGAACGCAGTGTAACGTACTGAACATAGATGTTTTTTGTCTTGTGAAACATGTGGTCAATTTGCTGAATGGTCAGCTTTAAAGATCAGCATCCCCACTTCAAAAGGACAATGCGATGCGTATTTTACTGACGGGCGGGACAGGCTTGATCGGCCAGGCATTGTGCAAACACTGGGCAGCACAACGTCATGAGCTTTGGGTCTGGAGTCGCACTCCCGAACAAGTGGCTGCACTCTGTAGTGGCGCAAAAGGCATCTCACAACTCGATGAGATTGATCCAAGCATCCAACTGGATGCAGTGATTAATCTGGCCGGCGCACCGATTGCCGATCGCCCCTGGACAGCATCTCGACGTCAACAGCTATGGACTAGTCGAGTGGATTTAACGCGTGACCTCGTCAATTGGATGCGTCAAAGTGCGACGCCACCACGGGTTTTACTGTCAGGATCTGCGATCGGCATTTACGGTGATTGCGGCGAAGACCTTCTGACCGAGAACAGCACACCGTCAAAGACAGATTTTGGGAGTCAACTGTGCGTAGCTTGGGAAGAAGAAGCCCAAGCCGCAAAGCAGTTGGGAGTGCGCGTGATCTTACTGCGTACCGCACCAGTCCTTACTGCACAAGGCGGCATGCTAAAGAAACTCCTCTTTCCCTACCGCCTGGGTTTGGGCGGCCGTCTCGGTAACGGTCAACAATGGATGCCGTGGATTCATTTAGATGATCAAGTGTCGTTGATTGATCATCTACTTCACAACGATCAGGCACATGGTCCGTTTAACGCCTGTGCACCACAACCTGTGCGCAACATCGACTTTGTCAAAACGCTCGGAAAAACTCTGCATCGTCCTACATTTTTTGCCACACCCGCGCTCCTGTTACGTTTGATCTTGGGTGAGATGTCTGTGCTTTTACTCGGGAGTCAACGACTCATCCCAAAACGCACTGAGGAGGCTGGATTTGTCTGGCAACACCCAAACTTGGACGAAGCACTGAAACATCTGTTACGAAAAGCATAGAATTGCCGATGTGAATGAGATCGGAAAACACTTTGACATTGCACATCGGAAAAAAGCAGACACCGAGTGTTGAAACTAAGTGTTGAAACCGAGCAAAATCAGAATGACTCGCGATGTCTGCGCTGACAGCGTATATTTGAATTGTTATTTGATCAGATTTTCTTTACAAACTCTGACTTTAGGCTCATCTGGCCGATTCCATCAATCTTGCAATCGATATCATGATCACGATCCACTAGGCGAATATTTTTAACCTTAGTGCCCATTTTCACAACGCCGCCCGCTCCTTTAAATTTCAGATCTTTAATGACAGTCACCGTGTCGCCATCTTGCAAGACATTGCCAGCGGCATCGCGGTAAACGCGTTCATCTGACTCAGTGTTTTCTTGAGCCTGAGCCGACCACTCATGACCACACTCGGGGCAAATGATATGCCCACTCCCATCTTCGTATGTAAAACCAGATTGACATTCTGGGCAGGGAGGTAAAGTACTCATATTTAAAAATTCCTAAAAAACCAGCTTTGTGATGCTTCGAAGTTCACCGAGTACCATACCACTAAAGGCGTTTTATCAAAAATTGACACGAACTTGCAAAATAGACAAGTTCGTGTCAATTTCATTAAATTTCAATCACCGTCATCTCCACAACAGTATCAACAATGCGAAAACTTCCATTTAAGGCTTGACGATCAAATCGTTGTGCACCCGTTTAACGCCTTTGACTGAACCTGCAATTTCACCTGCTCGGGCTTTCTCGTAATCGGATCTTGCAAAACCGGACAATTGAACCTCGCCTGCATCAATCGTCTTAACATTAATGTTTAAAGCGGAAGTATCGCGGTTATCTGCCAATTTAGCTTTAACGGCCACTGTGGTTGTTGAGCCGTCAATGTATTCACCCACCGTTTCTTGGTTGCGAGCCACTGTGCAGCCAGTCGCTAATAAAGTGAGAGGTGTGATAACAACCGCAATGTGAATTAAACGTTTAAGTTTCATTGAAGTTCTCCTTGAATGTTTTATAAAAAGCTGAACGCAGCTCAGTGAAATAACAGTGACGCCCCAATCATTGAGCCTTTACTTTTTTAATTTCCGCACATAAAACTAAACTCTAGGTGATCGCCCTCTCAGCAGAGACAGTACAAACAAAACAATAAATATAAAAAACAGTATCTTGGCGATAAATGCTGCAGTACCTGCGATTCCAAAAAAACCGAAGAATCCCGCAATCAGGGCGATGATAAAAAAGACAGCTGCGTAATAAAGCATGATTTCTCCTAAGCGTTAATTGTGTCCTGAGTCAATCCCGATCAATGGACGGCGGGATCAACGCCAACAGATCAATCACAATGAATCCAAAAACTTACCGACTTCTTTTTGAGCTTCTTCCTTAGCCAAGCCATAACGCTCTTGTAGTTTTCCGGCTAAGTACTCAGCATTCCCCTCCACCGTCTGGACATCATCATCTGTCAGCTTTCCCCAATGGGCTTTAAGCTTGCCGCTCAGTTGTTTCCATTGTCCTTTGATGCGATCTTCATTCATGTCTTTCTCCAATCTATGGTGAGTCGTTCATTACCGTCCTTCAACAACCAGGCCATCGGCATTGACCTCTTTCACGCCTTTAATCGCGCGTGCTGTGGCGATGGCCTTGTCAACCTCCAACTGGCTCGCAAGCGCACCGGTCAAAGTGACTGTGCCGTCTTTTGTGTCGACTTTAATATCGCGACTAGGCACACCTTGGGTGGCCGCTAAATCGGCTTTTAGCTTCGTCGTGATCCAAGCATCATCGATGACTTCGCCAACAGAACGATCACTGCTGGTTTTGGTACTTTGATTGCCTAAATCTGCAGCCACACCCACTTTCAAACCTGCACTATCGACTTCTTTGACACCATTCACACCACGGACCAAAGCGATGGCTTTATCAACCTCGGCTTGGTTGGGCAAAACGCCAACTAAAGCCACGACGCCATCAACCGTGGTGACCGATACGTCTGTACCAGATACTTTGTCTGTAGTGACTAATTCAGCTTTCACCTTGGTCGTAATCCAAGTATCACTAACTGCTTCCGCAACACTTGACGATTGGTCGGCTGCAAAAACCGCACTAGGCGTGGCATATGTTGTACAGACAAGCAAAGCAGTTGCACTGAGTGTTTTTAGTTTGTTCATTTGTGTTACCTTTTCATTGATTTGTATAGGTTGCATGTGAGGTCACACACCCTTTGGAAATACCGAATACAGTTTGCATTCAATGTATTGCCAGACGATTTCTATGCTATGTCTGTTTGAAGCGTTCCAGCCAGAGTCGCTTGTACTAGTACGACTAGTACAAACAAATTAATTTGACGAGTAAAAGTCAAAAAAGTGGTTTTTTTGCCGAATTTTCATTTCGGTGTTTTGACGATGGAAGAAAAAAATCGTGATTCAAGATCAGATGCAACCATTAAAAAGATCTCAAATACAAGATATCTTGGCCTATTTGGACCAAGGCGTGATCCTGCTCAATGAAGATACCAAAATCATCTGGGCCAATTACAAAGGTCTACAGCTGCATGGTTGTGAACAGCTGGGCGACTTAGGTGAAACGGCGGCAGACTATGTCAAACGATTTAACTTTTATGATGATGCACAGCACCCCCTCAGCCCAGATCAACATCCGTTAATGCGATTAGCAAATGCTGAGAGTTTTGCGGATGTTGAAATTGAAATCGAAGATGAACAAAATGCAACACGCCGAGTCATGCGCTGTCGTGGCATGGTGCTGCAATCAGGTCAAGGCCAGCAGGGTTTATCAATCCTTTTTTTAAGCGATATCACCGGCACAATTGAATTAGACGAGTTATTTGATCGTTTTTTTCAGGCCAAACCCATGCCCGCCGTGATTCTCAACCTAAACAGCTACCGTTACATCCGTGCTAACTACAGTTTTTGCACTATGAGTGGCTACACCGAAACCGAAATACTTGCGCAGTCGTTTTATCAGATCAATGTGTTACATCATGCTGAAAACGCATCAGATGCGCTACAAGCACTCGAAGACAACCAGACAATCCCGACACAGGAGTCATCCCTTCAGACCCGTGAGGGTGATTTGCGAGCCATATTGGTCTCAGGTCAACCCATTGTTGTTCGTAACGAACCCTGCATGCTGTTTACCTTTATTGATCTAGAGGGACGCAAGCGAGCTGAAGAAGCATTGCGCCAAAGCGAACAGCGTTTTGCAACGACCTTTCGTTTAGCCCCCGTGCCTATGGTGGTTTACCTGCGCTCCAATCAGTGTGTCATTGAAGCCAATCAAGCGTATGCCACCGCTTGTGGTCGATCACGCAAAGAGATCATCGGCTATCCGTTAATGACCACTGGCTTACAGTTAACCCGTAATGCACAAAAGATAATCCGACAAACGCTGGACAAAGGCCTTCCTGCACGTGATATAGAAGTCCGTCTGTGCACACCCGATGGTGATTTAACCGATGGACTGCTGGCGGCCGAAGGCATGATGATTCAAGAAGAAGACTGTGCACTCTATGTGATTCAGGACATCACTTTGCGTAAACGGACTGAAACCGAACTCATGGAAGCCATCGAAGCCGTCATGCAAGATGCCAAGTGGTTTAGCCGAACCGTGATGGAGAAATTGGCCCTAGTGCGCCGTCCCCAAAATGAATCAATCGAGATTGGCAACCTGACGTCACGAGAACATCAGGTGTTGGAGTTGATCTGCAATGGCAAAACAAACAACGAAATGGCTGAACTATTGTCACTTTCGGCAAATACAGTGCGCAATCATGTAGCCACGCTTTACAGCAAAATCGGCGTGAATAATCGCAGCGCGGCCGTGATATGGGGTCGTGAACGCGGCTGCGGGTTAGAGGATCAAAATAATGAGAACAAGGATTAAGGTAAACACGTCTGCACCGTAATGCAATGGCATTATGCGCACTGACAGGCAGAAAGCACAACAACACCTCACGCTGCAAAACGGATCAAAAATTGAACACTGAAAAATTAATCGACATTAACAGTATCAAAGGTCGACTAGCTTTTCTCCAAGAAACGGAGAAACTAAAAAGCGTGCTGCGCAGTGCTCACACATCGACCGGAAGAACAGAAAGCACCGCCGAGCATACATGGCGTTTATGTTTAATGGCGATATTCCCGCCATTGAAAAAGATCTGCATCCCGACAAGAGCGCACAAGAAAAAACTGATCTACTGTACCTGGCGCACACACTGGATAAATCTCATAGAGCCCGCATTTTGGCGCTTTGGCAAGAATACGAAGACACAATCACTCCCGAAGCGAAAGTAGTTAAAGCATTGGATAAGCTAGAAACAATTCTTCAGCACAACCAACGACAAAATCCGCCTGACTTCGACTACAAATTCAACTTGTCCTACGGGCAAAAGCACACGAGCGTGGCTCCATTGTTTGCGTTAATACGCAGCATCCTAGATGAATGCACGTGTGAAAGAATCAGTCAAAGTAATACAAATACACCGACCGAACATTGTCTGCAATGCACGTGTGATCATCCGTCGCAAAAGGTCATTGAGGTATTCACATCATCTCATCAAAACAAATCCAATATATTGTTATTTGTTTTAAGTAAATTGACTTAAACCACAAAAAAATGGAGTAAAATTAGTGCAATAATTTACAAATAATTCTTGATTGTAGTGAATTAAATATTTAAAAGCAATATAAAACACATTATGTTGGATTTATCTTTTAGTAAACCAGATGAAATCGCCAGACGCCTGTGTGAACGCCTACGCATAGAGCGTTTAGCTCAGAAAATGACCCAAGCAGAGGTGGCCGGGCGTGCGGGCATCGGTACCAACACCGTCTCTAATTTGGAGGCCGGACGCAATGTCACCCTAGAAAACCTCGTGCGCATCGCCATGGTACTTGGGCGAGCCAAAGAATTTGAGACACTTTTTCTGCCTAAGCTAGAGACCCTGGACGATATTCGTCGCTATGAAGAGAGTGCCACCCGTCAGCGCATCAAGAGGAAATCTAACCATGCCTGAACAAGTGAAGGTGTACTACGAAGGCTGGGGAGAGCGCTGGTTATGGGGGACGCTCATGTCGACCACCAGCCTAATCGGTCGACCTCAAATTCTATTTGAATACAGCGAAGAGGCAAGGATTCGCAACTTGGAACTCTCGTCATTTCAGTTGCCATTACAAGGTCCACCTTTACGCCGTGATTTTCCATCTCACCAGTTTGGCTTACCTGGACCTGTCTACGATGCATTACCCGACGGTTGGGGAATGCTTTTAATGGATCGACTATTCAGGCGTCGAGGGCTCATAACTGCACGGATCGGCCCACTAGAAAGACTGACCTATATTGGTCGCAATGCCATGGGCGCCATGTCATTCGAGCCCGTCGCACCCGAGGGCGAAACTTCCCAGCACCACATACCTCTTGACCAATTAGCTGCTGAAGTACAGGAGGTATTACAGGGTGAAGATGGCGAGTTTTTACAAAGATTACTGCAAGTGGGGGGGTCGCCTCAAGGTGCTAGACCTAAGGCATTAATTTATCGCAATCCACAAACTACAACTCTGACTACAGTCGCCACCCCGGGCTTTGAAGCCTGGCTCATTAAATTTCCTGCTAAAGATGAGCACCCTGAGGTCTGTGCGATCGAAATGGTCTACGCCGAATGTTTACGTTTATGCCACATCCCAACGCCAGACACAGAGTATTTCGCGCTACCTAACGGACAGGCGGCTTTTGCAAGTAAACGTTTTGATCGTCAGGGTGATTTACGTATCCCTATGCAAAGTCTTGCAGCATTTACCGGTGCCAACTATCAAACTCCAGGTGCGCTTGATTACGTTAATTTCTTGCGTGCAACTCGATTCTGCACCAATGACGTACGGGAGATGGCTTTCGCTTTCAACCGAATTGTCTTCAATGTGGTATTTAACAACCGAGATGACCATCCCAAGAATTTCGCTTACCTGATGTCTTCAACGGGTCAATGGACACTAGCACCAGCCTACGATGTCACTTTTTGTGAAGGTCCTGATGGTTATCATCAGATGGATGTAATGGGTGAAGCGCTGGCCATCGACCGCACCGCATTATTACGACTTGCTGAGGAAGCAGAAGTCTCAGCTCAAAGTGCGAACCACACCATTGACGCTTTCATCGAAGTCGCCAGTCAATTTACCGACATTGCCCACGAACTTTTACCGCAAACAATCCGAGAAACGACACTTCGCACGCTTCAAAAGCGGATCAATCAAAATCTAAACTTGTTGCGTTAATCGGTAGTCGTTTGCCAAATGTCGGCAACATATCGATTAAGAACCATATACGATCTGTATAACTGCGATCCCAATGCTTAAGTAAGATGTTCATCAAGGTCTTTAGACAAAGTTCTCTGGTAAGTGGATTGTGGCGCAAGACAATTTAAGCATCTGACCTGCGTTTAACGCCGTCAAATAATGACGTTTCTACTCCAGCGTCAACATTCTTTTAACTTTTGGACTAAAAATAAACATGACAACAATTTCATGGAATGACTTCACAAAAGTCGAGCTTCGGGTGGGGTGCATCGTCAAAGCCGAGTTATTTCCTGAAGCTCGCAAGCCTGCCTACAAACTATTGGTCGATTTTGGATCAGAAATTGGGCAACGCAAATCCAGCGCACAAGTGACTGACCTCTACTCAACAGAGGAATTGATCGGCAAACAAGTGGTCGCCGTGATCAATTTCCCGCCCAAACAGATTGGTCCATTCATGTCCGAATGTCTCATCACTGGCTTTCATGATGAGCAAGGTCGCGTGGCTTTATGCGTACCAGACAAAGCTGTGCCGTTAGGAATCAAACTTTGTTAATTTAAGAATCAATATACATTCAGGATACCGAACGCTAATTACCAATGAAATTAGTCTTGGCGTTTACCAGCTTGGTTTCATCTATCACATATTGATTGATTTAATCCAAGCCACCAAATGAAACATTGAGCAATCAAATTTCTACGTCTATTTGAATCAATAGAGCAAGGCTTCCAGTGTCTTAGTTGTCACGCGCGACAAAACCGCAGCGCCTTTGCATTTTTTGTTCACTTCGGTGTGTGTCGTGCAATCCTGCACGAAGTTACTGCTTTACTCTAGACTTTCCCAAGGATTGATGACTTTCACGCCAGCTGCCATAAAGGGGCTTACGTCCCTCGTCGCCACGTTGAAACCGCTATTTAGGGCAATTGCCGCTATGACGGCATCAGCCGCCTCAATGCCGCTGCCTGCCTTACGGGCGGCTGCCAGTACATCGGCATGAACGCGCGTACACGCCATATCAAACGGCAACACCCGACCTACGAATACCGGCAACACTTGGTGTTCGATGCTATCAATAAGCATTGTGCGGCGTTTACCAGCGTGCATCAGGGCAACACCAGCCCGCAACTCGGCCACGGTCATGGATGCCAGATAAAGCGTTTCCAACGGCTGACGATTCAACCAGTCAATCACTGTTTTATCGGGTACGACTCGAAACTGCTCCGAAATAACGTTCGTATCCAGCAAAATCATTCAACGCTCGCTGCTCGGGCGGGTGAATGATCACGTTCAAAAATCGCCATTTCTTCGTCGGTCAATTTCACCTTGCGCCCGATGTCTGCCAGCAGATCGCCCAGCTTTACCCGACCTTCGGGTTTCACAGCGGTAATCAAAATTTCGCACATCTCGGCTTGCAAGGTACGGCCGTTCTGCGCTGCCCTAACCCGGATGGCACGATGCACCTCTTCTGGCACATTTCTGATCGTTACTGCTCTCATGTCTGCAACCTCCTATTGATTGCAGTGAAATCAATTATAAGATCTGCATTCCAATACATCAAGCACTAACGGCTCCTCCCTTTGTGCTGGTTCATCTTTTCTTTTTTTGACGTCCAACTCGGTTTGTAGTCTGGCTTTACAACGCACCAGCTCGCTCGGTAGAGGCGTTGAAGTAGGTGTTAGCCACTGGAGGCTGCGCCTTGCCGACACCTAGCTGCTTTCAGGCTTCGAGCAGCGTGATGCCACCAACGCCATAACGGCCAAAGGTGATGGTCTCCCG